>JAAXIR010000044.1:0-6555 GCA_012270265.1 Candidatus Poseidoniales archaeon | reverse complement strand
CCCTCCCCCTCGTCATACCCGTACTCGCTCCCCATCTCTAACCAACCATTCTGAAGCAACATCCTCACATCCATCGCAGTTCTCTCCTCCACCATCGCCATCGGAATCGGTCCACTCCTCCTCATCGGCAGGGAAAGCGTCACCATTGTCTCCAACTCCATCCTCATCGGTATCGATGCATTCGTTTGCATCAAGAGGGAATTCATCGCTGTTGTCGCCGCACCCATCACCATCGGAATCGAGCCATTCTGTTGCATCCAGGGGGAAGGCATCAATGCCATCGTTGTAACCATCACCGTCCGTATCGGGATTGCGCTTATCCGAACCGATCTGATCCTCTCCAACATTCGAAAGTCCGTCACCGTCGATGTCCAAATCCTCCTGATCAGAGCATCCATCTTGGTCAAGGTCGTTTGCATGGATACCGATGGCACCTTTCGGACAATTGTCCTCATAATCCGCAACCATGTCGTTGTCATCGTCCCAATCTTCGGAGTCTGAGCAACCATCTGAATCATAGTCGATGAGATTTGGACTGTACGGGCAGGGTTCCAAGGCATCGTTGTTGCCGTCACCATCTGTATCGCGCTGTGCTGCTGAGCAACCATTTCCATCCACTTTGGCATTACCATCTGTGCCCGGGCAGACATCATCCACATTGAGCACTCCATCAGCATCATCGTCCCTTTGGTCCCATGAGCATCCAGTTTGATTCACCATGCTTCCGTCCTCTGTCCATTCGCATGTGTCGATTGCATCAACAATTCCATCGCCATCTGTATCGGCTTGACCAACGACTTCAGTGGCAAATCGGCCAATGTATTGGTGCATGGTCTTGGTCGGATGTGCCTTGTCGAAGAAGATGTATTCATCCACGTTTGATGCAATTGGGTCACCATTGTTGCAAATAGGAAGAGGAAGCAAACCAGGATTTCCTGAACAAGCCGCCGATTGTGTATTGGTCAGACCCAGTGCGGCCTTGTTGTCAATGATGTCATTGAAGATTGAATAGGCGTCGACTTCGTGGACTGTAATACCTAATTCAAGGCGAAGACTACCGATCAATGCTGCAAGCTTGTTGTTGTAAGCGACCACTTCTGATGCTGTGTTCTGTTGTTGAGTTTGACTACGCCCAAGGATTTCTGGAGTCTTCTCAAGCGGAGGTAGATTTGGAATCACAAACGTCGTAGCACCTGCCGCTTCAAGCTGGCGAATGTGGCTCTCCATGTTGGTGACAATGGTATCAGCATTTGCAGTCCCGTAGAGGAAATCATTCCCACCCGCCCATAACGAGACGACGTCGTTTGATGCAAAATTCGATTGCACATTTGCGAGGTAACTCGTGATTTGTGAACCAACATTCGGAATCAAAAGATAGGCGAATCCTGCTCCTGTTTGAGCCCCACCAAATGCACGATTATCTCCTGCAGAGGTTCCGAAACCATGCGTCGTCGTAACACCGTACGACTGCGACAGATGTTCGACCCAAACCATTCCATTCGAGAACCTCCCTTGCCAGTATGGAGGTACATCTGGAACGTTGAGAATTGAATCCTTGGCGTTGCCCATATCGCTTAGTGAATCTCCGAAAACAACGAGATTACCAATGGGAGCAATCAAACGATTTTGGAACACAGTAAACGATCGTTCTGCTTGAACCAACAACGCACCTGAAGCATCGTAGAGATCAGCCTCGAATGTGTAAAAGTGGTTACCGTTGTAGAACTGTTTCAATTCGATGACATTCGACGTCACTGTACCAGTAGCTTTGAAGACAATCGAGCCTGAATCAACGACCGTTCCATCAACATCTTCGAGATACCAAGTGATGGTGTAATTCGTGTTGAACTGCGCATTTTTGAGTTGGACATCGATGGGCACGGTCTCATTTGAAAGCCAATCGTAGCGAGGGATTTCAGCGTCGAATTCAATCGCCCGAGCGTCAGCATGGACTGGAAGCGTAACGAAGAGGCTCGTAATCATCAACACTGCTAACAACATATGAGAGCGCATGAACGACAACCAACAGGCTGTGTTACATTCCCACACATAAAACAACATCGATGCGTTTGCTTGAAGGCAATGGGTTCGGAACATTTATTCAACGCTCTACACGACGGGAGGATATGTCAAACGATGAGTCATGGACCGTTGAGGAAGCGATTTCGAATCTGAAAAATGCAATGAAGGAAAGCAACCAAAGCGCAGCAGACGTCTTCTCATCCATCGATGCAAACAATGACGGGGAAATCAATGGCCCTGAGTTGTACAAGGGACTGCTTGAGCATCTAGGAGATGCATTGTCGCCAGGTCAGGTTTCGATGATCATCAAGGCATTGGATGCCAACGAGGACAATCGAATCGACCTCTCTGAACTTACGGCTGCTCTCGAAGAAGAGGAATAATCCCCAAAAGTAACGCCCGTGTTACTGCATCTTCTATAATGCAACGTTCAATGTGGGCGTATGGCAGGAACGCACGGCGACGGGCACTTCTACACTGGTTTCCCATTCATTTTCTTTGGACTTCTCACCCTTGCAGGAATCCTTGCACTTGTTTTGCACAAGCGTTGGAAAGGATTGCCAAGGATTGGTGAGAGATTATCCGCCCCGATTGTTTTGTTTCTTGGATTATGGTGTCTAGCCGGCTTACTCATCGATGCATTCGCCCACATTGCAGGAAATGTTGATGACACATTCTTCACACCATGGCACGCTGTTTGGTATTCGGGAGCTGCTGCTTACGGCGCCTACATCTTCTATGCCATATTACCAGTTGGAGGCATCCAACAATTGATTCGAGAACCATTCAGTACACTCAAAGGCGTAGAGTTTCAACACCGTGCAGGCGTCTATGGAATCATCATCTTTGCAGTTTCTGGATTTGGTGACTTGATATGGCACGAAACGCTCGGTGTTGAAGAGAACACAGACATTCTGCTTTCACCGACACACATCGGTTTGTTCATCGGATTGATGATGTCTGTGACTGCACCGCTTTGGTCTGCGTGGGCGGATGCAACCTCCGGAAAGAATGGACTCCCATCGCAACTGTTGATCGTTTTTGGTGCCGGTGCTGCATGGTGTGTTGCCCTCCTTATGGTCCGGTACGCAAATCTCTGGTTTGCTCCACTGCAGAGTTACTGTTACTCGGGCAGCCTTGATTTCTGCGACAATCAAGATTACAACTTTGCACTCGAGCAAGGACTCAAATCACTCTTCATTCAAGCCGCTTTGACATCTGCAGTTCTTGCAATCTTCCTCCAACGATGGAAGCCTGCACGAGGGGCCATGTTCACACTCTTCATGTTCCATGCCATTGGTGTCTGGGTCTATTCAGAATTTGATTCAAACAACTTGACCATGGGAATAACACTCGCCATCGTAGCTGAAGTCCTAGCCCTAGGCTACGACCGTATTGGCCCTAAGGCGTACATTCCATTGATGGCAGCAAGCCAAGTCATTGTGTTCATGATCTATGGACTCATGAGTGTAGGCGACATTGCAGACACATCCTACTGGATTGAAGGTGTCAACATTCACGTCATACCGTTCGGATGGAGCATCCATTCAACGATTGGTTCGATTGTGGTCTGTGCAACCATCGGTTGGTTTGCCAGTCTGATTGCATTCCCGCCTCAGCACCCGAAAGCGATTGAATTAGAGTGATTATTCCTCTTCCATGATGCGCTTTGTTTTCGGCATCCACAGGTAGACAATGACTGCCGCAGTAAGGGAAATGACTGCCGAACCTGCTGCTGAAGACGTCATACCAGTCATGAATGCTTCACGTCCGATATCGATCAATTCCTGTCCACCGGGCATGCCCATATCGCGCAATTGTTCCCCAATTCGAATGGCTGCTGGGAAGGAAACGCTCGGATCTGCTGCAAGCGTACTTGCATCGATACTCTCTGGCATGACAAATGAATCGCGATAGAATTCATTCAACAGTGAGCCTCCGATGGCAATACCCATCGCACCACCGATTTCTCGACTCGCATCGTTGGTTGCACTACCGACTCCTGCTTTGTCCCCAGGAATCGCTTCCATGATGAGACTCGTTGAGGGAGCCATGGTAAGCCCCATCCCGATTCCTAGAATGAAGAACACCGCCATCATAACGATGTAATCCGATTCGATGGTCACTTGCGTGGCAAAGAGGAGCATGCCTATTGTTAGGAGAAACAGTCCAGCAGAAACGACACGATGACGACCGAATTTATCGACGAGACGATCGCTGTTCGCTGCAGCAGGCATCAAGCCAAGCGGAAGCGGAAGGAGATGAAGCGCTGCATTCAATGCTTCATGACCTCGAACCAATTGGAAATGAAGCATCTGCGTGAACATAAATGAAAACATCACGAAGAAGGCGAGGCTAACAGCAATCAATCCAGTAACAAACCCGGGCTCTTTGAAGAACGACATTGGTAGCATTGGATGTTCTACGCGTCGCTCCCACATGGCGAAGAGGAACAGCAAAATTGCAGCCAATCCGGTGAGGAGTAGCGTCTCAGTCGATGTCCATCCAAGATTCGGCGCCTCGATAATCGTAAACAAGAATGTGCCCAATGCTGCAATCGATAGAAGCGAACCGATAGGGTCCAGTTTTGTTTGCTTCCCATCTTTCGATTCTGGAACGATGATTGCACAAAGCAGGATACAAACGAGTGCAACTGGGACATTGATCCAGAACACCATGGACCAATCGAAGGTTTGGACAGCCCACCCACCAACAAAGAGTCCTATTGGAGCACCTATGCCAGCCATTGCAGCCCATATTCCGATCGCTTTGGGTCGCTCTTCAGGGGGGAAAACGGTGACAACAATCGACAGTGTTGATGGCATAATCATCGCAGCACCAAGTCCCATAACTGCACGAGCAGCAATGACTTCGCCACTGGTCTCAGCATACATGGCGGTCCATGCTGATGCAGTACCGACAATAAGCAGACCAACCTGCAAAGCAGAGCGTCGACCAAATCGATCGCCAATAGCCCCCATTGTAAGGAGTGCACCACCAAAGACGAGTGCATATGCATCAAGAATCCACTGGAGTTCAGTATTGTCAGCGTCAAGGTCAACAGAAAGTTCTGGCAGGGCTACGTTGAGCGTGACATTGTTCAACATGACCACAACGAGGCTGACGCTCATAAGCGCAAGAATCCTCCAACGTAGAGGATGTCCCGTTTTCAAGTCACCTTCCACAATGTAAATATTTCAATAAAGGACTTAACTTCATACCCTAAAGTCCCACAATGTCCCATGATTTGGCAACCCTTGACGTAAAGTGATTTACCGGATGAACCCAACGCAAATGCCGTGATTCTAGGGCTTCCAATCTTTCTGATTCAAATGAGGCTTGTATTCGTCAGCTTTGTGGTGTTCTTCCAACCGATCCAAAAGCCACAACACCCAGTGGAATGTACCCATACCATCTTCTTGAGTGACGCCACTCTCCTCATGCATCATGTAACCCATCTCGGCTACCTGCATCATTCTTCGCAAGCTTGGCCCAATCAATGAAAGATACCCATTGTAAAAGGAATAGACAACATCGAACGAAAGATTTCGATGATACGTCATGACCGCATGGTTCGCCATCAGAACAATAACAGCATTCGATGCATCCTTTTGCTCCCTCGTGAGCGCCATTAATTCTTCAGGTGTTGAATTGTGTTTGATGACAGCACCAAACGTAGCAAAGCCTCGTTGAACCAATGGGTTCTCAAGCGATTGAGCAATGGTTTGAGAAATCTCATAGCGTCGGTTCCGATTCACTTCCATAACTTGGCGAATACCAAAAAGCAGCGTGAACATGATGGCGAGGCCACTCAGAGCCTCTCCCAGATTTGCTGCTGCTTCGAGGTCCATGGTATTCCATCACTCGGCTTCAGTCACTGCGTCCGCAGCAGAAGAAATCATTACACTCTCGGGGACCGATTCGGAGGTGGATTCAATTCGACGTCCCATTCCAAGGAGAACAAGGAAAACAAGACCCTGGAAAGCAGCACCAACCAAGAACAGATTTGCATAACTTCCATTGACCATATCGAGAACTCTTGGAGAAAGGGCATTTCCAGTAAATGCACCCACGTTGATGAGTGTCATGTAAATTGAGAACTGTGTACCGCCCAACTCCTTTGTGGTGACGGACATAAGCAAAGCGAGTAGGTTTGCGCCAACAATGGCCCAAATCAGGGTCCAGAAGAGCCAGATACCTGTCATGAACGTTTCATCACTCCAATTGCTGCGACTGGCCGACCAAACGATTGTCATGAGCGTCCCAACACCAACCGCTGAGAGAAGGACACGTTGGGATCCAAATTTTGAACCGAGGATACCGCCCACGAGGAATCCTGCCATGGTTGACAAGAAGACCGGTAATGCCTTGATTTCAAGATAACGTTCAGCATCCCAATTCAGTTCATCAACGAAGATGAATTCCCACTGGAAGTCAATGATTCCCATACCAGTACCCATGCCTCCGCCAATCCACATGATGGTACAGAGGAGAAGAGCCCACCGTGGAGCAGGGTTCGAGAGGGCAGAGTGG
>JAAXIR010000140.1 GCA_012270265.1 Candidatus Poseidoniales archaeon | reverse complement strand
CCCGCATGTGCCACGAATCTAAACCTGATGTTTTTCCGAGTCGATCCCGGATCGCAAGGAAGCCATTGGGACTGAGTGTCTCCATAACTTTCCATTGATTGGCAAGGAGACGGAAGATTTCGATGACTCGCTCCAAGTGATGGACAATCTGCGGAAGCTGCTTCTCATCAACAGACGTTCGTGCCAGATAGCCAGGCACTGCATCACGTTCTGCTCGTACCTGTTTGAACCACAACTCAAACGCCGGATGTGTGATAATGAAATGCATCTCATCGTTTGATGGAGGAGGACTATGTCCTTCTGGACCATCTTGAAGTTGCAGTAAATCATCGAGACGAAGATACCCAGAATAGGTCATCCGATTCGCTGGTGAGCCTGAACCTGCCATGAACCTTGATGGAGATTCGGCTCTTGAACTCTTCACCCAATTTTTTCAAAATCAAGCCACCCTATTGAGATGTAAGGGATAACAGTCATAGAGTGCATACGAAACCCCTCGACATGGGCGTAGACCACTCCACACTCCTCTCTTGGCTCGCGGACTACGATAAGGACAACATCACCATCGGTGTTGTCGCATCACACTCATCCCTGCAAATCCTTCACGGAGCGCGTATGGAAGGCTTCCGTACGCTTGGTATTGCTGTTGGAGAAAACCGTCGTCGTTTCTACAAAGCCTTCCCTGGAGCAGAACCAGATGAGTGGTTGATGCTCGAAGATTATCGAGAGATGCGCGATTATGCTGAGTGGTTCCTAGCAAAGAAGGTCATCATCGTCCCACACGGATCGCTCGTTGAATACCTTGGAAGCGAGAACTTCCGAAACCTCGAAGTTCCTACCTTTGGAAATCGTGGAATTCTTCGCTGGGAAAGCAGCCGTGCAAAGCAGCGTGATTGGTTGGTCGCTGGTGGATGTACCATGCCAAAGGTCCTCGAGGACCCCCACGATATCGATGGACCCGTTATTGTCAAGTACGCTGGAGCCAAAGGTGGCCGAGGTTATTTCATCGCTCGAGATTATCGTGACTTCCGTCGAAACGTCGACATTGAGGAAGAGTTCACCATCCAGGAGTACGTACTCGGTTGCCGATATTACCTCCATTTCTTCTTTGATCCTCTTGCAACAGACGGCTATCAAGTCCAGGGTCGTGGAAAATATGCTGGAAAGAACCTTGGACGTCTGGAATTGCTTTCCATGGACCGTCGTGATGAGGCAAATGTGGACGAGTTCTACAAATTGGGTTCCCTCAGAGACCTTCGCGAAGCAGGCATGGAACCATCCTTTGTTGTCACTGGTAACCAACCGGTTGTTATCCGTGAATCCTTGCTCCCTCGTGCCTTTGAGATGGCCGAAGGAACGGTTGCTGCATCCTTTGAACTCGAGGACGAGTCAAGAGGCATGATTGGTCCATTCTGTCTCGAAACCATCGTGACGGACTCTCTTGAATTCAAGGTGTTTGAAATCAGTGCGCGTATTGTTGCAGGATCCAATCCATTCGTCGGAGGCTCTCCGTACTCGGACATCAATGAGACTCGAATGTCAACCGGTCGACGCATTGCACGAAGCGTCCGTAATGCGCTCAAGAACGATCGTCTCGATGACATCCTTTCCTGAGTTCAGCTTAAGTCAGGCGCTGGCGGTACACCAGATCCATCGTCCTCAGGTTCATCGCCAAGTTCGCTTTCAATCTCATCAACAAGGTCACCAAACTCGACTTGCTTTGGAGTGGCTTCATCTGCGAGGATTTGAGCAGCAGAGATTTCCCCGCTCTCTGAGCGTCGAATCTGTTCTTCCAAGTCTCGCTTGATTTGCTCTCGCTCTTCCATGGTTGGGACATTAAAGGTACAGACGAGTTGAATCTCTTCACCGAATGTAAGTTCACCTGTGTACTCCATGAGGTCACCGTATGCGTTTGCAATGACTTGGAACTTTGTGGGGTCCTTTGAACGTCGCTTCTTGTGCTTCTTGTAGTAGTGGACAAACACTTGGTAAGTCCCTGCAGGTGCTTCTCCCTCAGGCCAAACAACGTTTTCAACCGGTTTACGGGAATCTGGTCGAACGTTTGCATCGACATCGAGGTGACCCCCACAAGCAGATTTACGGTTTCCACCGTGAATACGCTCGCCCGATGGACAAACGACGTGAAGATCGAGATCATTGTAGTTGTTCCACATCAAGGAAACTTGGACATCTGAGGAGCGTGCACCCTCACGCTCGAGACGTGCTCGAAGTTCTTCGAGCGCACGTGATGCTGCTTGGCGACGCTCAAGAGCGTCTTTTTCTTGTGCTGCTCGGATTTCTGCAAGACGTTGTTCTTCAGCAGCTGCAAGTTCCGCTTGTCGTGCTGCTTCTTCTGCGTCACGCTCTGCTTGAGCTGCTGCTTCTCGTTCTGCGTTTGCACGGGCTTCTTCTGCAGCCTTTTCGGCTTCGATTCGATCTTTCTCAGCCTGCTCTTCTTGTTCTTTCTTGAGACGTTCTTGCTGTTCAGCAAGGGCAGCTTCCTCTTCTTCGCGTCGGCGGCGTTCTTCTTCCTCTTCGCGACGAGCCCACTCCTCATCGCGCTGACGGCGACGTTCAAGCATCTCTTCCTCAGTCTCTTCATGCTCCTCTTCGGGCTCTTCTTCGGCTGGAGGTTCTTCCAAGAACGGTTCCTGTTGTACAGGTTCAACCGACTGTTGTTCTTGTGGAATCAGAGAAACGCTCACACCACCAGAGAGATTTCGACGACGACGTTCGGATTCGATCATCATCAACTTCCGCTCGAATTCAGAGCGAGCACTTGAGAAACTCGAGCCTTGAGCAGGCGCCCTGAGGCCATCTGCAACCATGCCCTGGCGCACTTCAAGCGCTGCATCACGACGGATGAGAATAAACCAGACTCCGAGAATAAAGCCACCACCGAGGATGGCCAAAACCAGAATGGAGCCTGTGTCCATGTTCTCTGGAAGACATGCTGTGTCTTTTATCATTTGCTTCCTTTATTTCATGGCTGCATGCATGCAAAGCATTGAATGTGTCAAGCATCTCGTCATACCATGAACAAGTCCGAACGGCTTGAAGCACTTCTTCCAAATGGACGAGGTGTATGGATTCCAATCGATCATGGCATGTCGGATTATCCATGCGATGGATTGGAGGATACGGAAGGCCTTATTCGACAATTAATTTCTGCCGGAGTGAATGCCATCGTTGCTCAGAAAGGCGTTGTAAGTCACTACAGTCACCTTTGCACGGGGACTGACACCAACATGGTGATTCACTTTTCAGCATCAACTCGCCATGGAGGGCCTGATGCCTCTCGCAAGGTATCTGTTGGTCAAGCCTCTGAAGTTGTTTCTAGAGGGGGTTTTGCTGCTTCTGCTCAAGTAAACATTGGGTCTGATGGAGAAGCAGATATGTTGGAAGCGCTCGGCGAATTGACCACACTTTGTCATCACCTCGATTTGCCAGTTCTCGGCATGGTTTATGCCCGTGGCCCAAATCTCAACATTGTTGATGGAGATACAACCAACGGCGTCGCTCATGCTGCTCGTGTTGCGTTCGAAATCGGTTGTGATATTGGAAAAACTACGTGGACGGGTGACGATGATTCCTTCGCTCGTGTTACAGGTGCAGCACCGATTCCACTGCTCGTGGCGGGTGGAGCAAAGACAAACACACGTGATATGCTCAAGATGGTCGAGAAGGCGATGAAAAACGGTGCTGCAGGCGTCTGCATGGGCCGACAAGTCTTCGCTCATGAACAGCCAGCAGCTGTCGCAAGAGCCCTTGTCCTCATCGTCCATCACGACAAATCTGCATACGATGCCATGAATGAAGTTGGATTGTGAGGGACCAATATGGAAGTATGGCTTAATGCACCCGTTTCGAAGGGTCATGAAGGCGTTGATGCCTTCTATTCCGTGCAAAGTGGACCAGAGATCTACAGCGAGGATGGATTGCTGTATCGAAACGGTGCTGTCATCGGTGGCCACGTTCACATTGACTCTGCTGAGGCCCAAGCAAAGGCACGCAGCCTTGCAGGAAGCGTTGAGTGGATTCTTCTTACCTTCGAAGATTGGTCCATGATTCCAATCGAGAACGTCATCGCTGCGACCGAAAGCACGCCTACCAAAGTTGCTGCTCAAATTCTGAAGCCTGTTGATGCACAAGGAGCAGGTTTTGCACTCGACATTGGCGTCGATGCGTTGCTTTGCACTGAGGATTGCTTGGAGTCTGCTCTCATTGTCAAATCAATTCGTCTTGCGGAATCGACCCCAGAGGATTCTTCTCACGAGGGTCGTGAACAACACATTGACGTCTCATTGATGACCATCACCGACGTACAAGAAGGACACTCGGGTGATCGTGTGTGCGTTGATTTGCTCTCAATGCTCGAGGAAGGCGAGGGAATGCTGGTTGGTTCTACTGCGAAAGCATTCGTCCTCATTCATGGTGAAACGATTTCATCCAAGTACGTTCCAACGCGACCGTTCCGTGTCAATGCTGGGAGTGTTGATGCGTACACATTCATGGCAGATGGAACGACGAAATACCTCAGTGAGTTGACTTCAAGTGACGAGGTGCTCATCACGAGAAACGATGGAACATCACGCAAAGCAACCATTGGTCGAATGAAAATAGAGACTCGCCCGTTCATTCTATTGAGATTCAAGGATGAAAATGCTAATGAAGGACATGTCTTCATTCAACAAGCGGAGACGGTTCGCTTGGTTTTACAAAACGGTGAGGTTTGTTCTGTGACAGACCTTTCCGCAGGTGACTGTATTTTCGGTCACTCCTCTACATCAACGCGACATGTTGGACAAAGCATCTCAGCACCGTCTGAGGAGCGCTGACAGATGGCTGTCTTGGGACAAGGGTCAGCTCATGGTGCATGCAGTCTTCTCCATGCAGCAGGTACCGGATACGGTGCAAGCATAGCCCTTGACCTACCAATTTTGGTCCGAGTTCTGGACAAGAAGAGTAAGCGAGAAGTTCATGACAACGATGGCCTTCTACCACACATTGTCGCTGCTTGGATGGCAGCTGGGCACGAACTGCCCATTGAGCAAGAGAGCCTCCATTGGGCTGTCCAATCAAAAATTCCTGCACGTGAAGGGCTGAAGTCATCTTCTGCACTCTGTGTTGCTGCAGTTCGAGCGCTTTGTGATTCTACGGATACAGCACTTGAATTGCACGAACTCGTTGCTATCGCAGTCGATGCTCAACTTCGTGCAGAAATTACCC
This sequence comes from Candidatus Poseidoniales archaeon, assembly GCA_012270265.1. Classification (GTDB taxonomy): domain Archaea; phylum Thermoplasmatota; class Poseidoniia; order Poseidoniales; family Poseidoniaceae; genus MGIIa-L2. The sequence goes on along the minus strand of JAAXIR010000140.1, from coordinate 7,033 downwards.
TTACTGGAAGTATCGACGATACATGGGCCTGTGCAACAGGTGGTTGGAAGTTGATCAATGCCAACGAACCTGATGTTGCTCAGGGAGTGCTGATTCAGGGTGACGGTCCAAATCGAGATGAGTGGAAAGTGCTCTTGGTCTCACGTGGACCGAGAGAAATTCGACCTGCATTGGAGGACTTTCTGCCGCATCAACAACACTTCGTTCAAGCACTCAACGCCATTCAAGATGGAAATGAATTGGTCGCATTGACGCTCAATGGTCGAGGTGTGATTGGTGCAACAAAGGATCACAGAGCCCGTATCTTAGCCAACGATGCACTTGTCAACGGTGCTCGGGCAGCAGGCGTTAGCGGGTCTGGAACCGCAATTGTCATCGTGATTCCTATCCAGTTGGAAGGGGTTATCAAGCGAATAAAATCATGGTACGAACAAAAGCATCCAGAATTCAACATTATCGAAACCCGGTTCAAGAATCCAGAGAATTCTGAGTCTGAGGAGTAAGGCTCAAGTTCTTGAGTGCATGATGGTTGGGATGATTTGAGCCCAATGAAAATGCGCCTAGGGGAAACCCTGTCTGTGACATTGTTCGGTGAGAGCCACGGTCACTTGGTCGGCGCCTTACTGGAAGGCGTTCCTGCTGGACTTCCAATCGATGATGAGCGCATTGCTCAACGCATGTCGACACGAAGACCAGGGGGTCATTTTGCGAGCAAACGCAGAGAAGATGATGCTGTTGATTTGCTCACAGGTGTTCACAATGGGTTTGCTACGGGTCAGCCAATTTTGATTCAAATTCGAAACAAGGATGCGCGAGAAAGCGATTACAGTTTCATCCCAAACCATCCACGACCCGGTCATCAAGATCTTTTGATGCATCTGCGAACTGGTGGTTTTGCAGACTTGAGAGGAGGGGGCTCCTCATCTGCTCGATTGACTGCAGGACTTGTTGCTGCTGCTGCAATCGTCGAGCCTCTGCTGGAGGACATTCGAATTGATGCACATGTTGGTGCCATCGGTACAATCGAATCCGCACGAATCGACGATTGTCCTGAAGAATGGGAAAACGAGTTGTGTGAACAATTACGATGCCGTGATCCACACATTGTTGAAGCGATGAAAGCGGAAATCGAACGCATTCGAAAGGAACGCAACTCGATCGGTAGCCGAGTCGATGTACTCGTATCAAATCTACCAGTCGGCCTTGGTGAACCTTGGTTCGATGGACTTGAACCAGCCTTAGGCCGTGCCTATCTTTCGATTCCAGCAGCACGTGGCGTAGCGTTCGGACGCGGATTTGGAGCCGTACGCATGACTGGGTTGGAGCACAACAATCCTTGGGGTGGTACCAAAGACAACCCACTGCAGGAAGGTGAGCAACCTGACGGTAGCATCGCAGGATTGACATCAGGTTCGGATGTATTCGCCCAAATTGCATTCAAGCCACCATCAAGTATTGCTCACGAACAAACCACGTTGGACCTCTCCGACGGAGAGAAGAAGCCCCTAGTTGTCAAAGGCCGGCACGACCCCGTACTAGGACCGAGAGCAGTGAGTGTTGCTAAGGCAATGACAACGTTGGTCCTGTGCGACCTTCTCTTGAGGAAACGTGATGCTTTGTGAAAGACCGAATTATTCACAAATTTGGTGGCTCGTGTCTACGTGAACCTGATGACATCGAGAAAATCGCTGAAGTGATTCGTGGTGATGAACAAGCGATTCTGGTCGTTTCAGCCTTGTGGGGAACAACGGATCGGTTGTATCGGGCTGCAAAAGACCCCCGATATGCTGGTCGATTGGTACAAGATTTGTCCAAACAACATCTTCGTTTCGCACCCGGCCTCGATACGTCGAAAAATGCACATCTGTTTTCGATGGTTCTTCACAATCTCAAAGATGCCCTGGGTTTGTTGGCACAACATCCAGAAGATCAATCTGCGATGAACAATCTTCTCGCATCGGGTGAACGTTTGAGCGCCCTTGTGGTCGCTCATCGCTTGCAAGAATACGGCTTTGATGCGTATCCATTGGGTGCAGAAGACATCGGGATTACGCTTGATGGGAATTTCCAAGCGAGTCATGTCGATCTTCAGGCATCGAGTATCAAACTCAATCGAGACACGCTCCATGGAACTCCGGTTATCACTGGATGGTTTGGTGAAGGTCAAAACAAGGAAATCGCCATCTTGAGCAGAGGTGGTTCAGATCATTCTGCAACCGCAATTGCGAATCTCATCGATGCTGACAAGGTGATTCTATGGAAAGATGTACCTGGCATCTACAGCATCAATCCAAGGTGGGGTATTCGCTCGGAAACAATTCCATATCTCAATTATCAGGAGGCGATTGAATTGTCCCTCATGGATACACCAGTTTTGCATCCTTCAACCATTGAGCCTTTGATTGAACCAAACATCCGATTGGAAGTACGACACCTGTATCACTCCAATCATGACGAAAGGACGGTGATTGGTCCTGAATTGCCCGAAAAAGAACTCAAGGCTGTTGGATGTCTTCCGAACGTGATTAGCCTAGGATTCTCTCATCATCACGTTGATTCGCATCAGCGTCAACTTGTGAAGATTCTTGGAGAATTAGCCAAAAACGAGGTCCACTGGTGGGGATTGGAGTCAAGATTGGGCGATTCGAGGCTGATCGTGTCTCAGCATGACATGCATCGAGCATCAACCATCTTCGAACAATTCGACATTGATGCGAACCATCACCAGCACCTTGGATTGCTCTCATTGATCGGTTGCAAGGAAGCTGATGTGGAAGCCATTAATGCGCTCTTCGAAGAAACTGAGTTCGAACTATCATGGCTCAATCGGACCTCATCTGCGGCAAGAGTTGCCATTGATGGGGAAGATTTGAGTCAAGCGTTGCAACTCTTGCACGCTTTGATTCAGGAGCAAAACTCATCCGTTGCTCGACAATCTTAACTTCATTCATCGTTGCCTTCTCGGCGCTTCTGAATGTACGTTGGTAGGTCGAGAGCGAACAGCCCTCCAACAACGATGAAGACGAAGAGTGTGCCGAGTGCAACACAATATACAGAGCCGAGTTCGACAGATTCACTGAGTCGTGTTGCCGTATCTTCTGAAAGAATTCCAACAATCCATGGCAGGATGGTATTGGCTGAGAGGACCAATGTTGCAAGAACGGTAGCAACGATTGGATTGATGATAAGGGAACGGTGGTATTTGCCCACGATCTTCTTTGGATTCATGACGTAGACTTCGTTTGTTCGAATGCTCGTATCGAGCATGGAGTAACGCATGACACCGTTTGAGAGCTCGAAGTACATGATGAGCAAAACCGAGTAAATAACGACCAAAGAAGCAAGAATTGTAGGACTATCTGCAAGACCAAACAAGTCATTGACGCTCGTTTTCGAAGATGCAAATCGCATGATAGCGAGAATGAACAAAAGATACGATCCGAGCATGTAGCGAGCGTCTCGCTGGTAAGCGCCCCAGAAACCAAGTCCTGTAGCACCAGTGATGATACCGATTTGGAACAGCAGAGCGAGGTCAGCACTTCCGAGAAGCATGAACCAGATGGTTCCTTCAGGAGGTGAAATGATGTATGTAAGGAGCGCAAGTCCGACGAGGATGACATACACACCGAGTTGCATATTCTGTACGAACTTGTCCGGTGGTAGGAATTTCATCTTTGGAACGATCGGGCCACCGATGAGGCTCTCAATGAAGGAAGGCATTTCCAACTCTGGAATAGCATCCTTCGGAATTTCTGAGCCAATACCAGCCTGTCCTGCTGCTTTCTTTCGGCTTGGAGCAGAGGATCGTACAACTTTGCCGTCGTACAAGTGAGCCGTATCTGAAGATGGTTTTCGCATGGTCATCGTCTCACCTCAGAATCCTCTTGCACCTGCAAGTGCGGTTGATAGAAGCATATCTGGCTCCCAATCCATGATGTTGACACCGAGTCCACGGAGTTCTCCAATCAGAACGTCGCGTTCGGTCTTCATGACTTCATAGCCGGTTCGATCGAGACGCTTTGCGTCAAATTCAAACTCAAGCGATGATGGTGATAGAACCGTCACGTCAAAGTCACGAGCACGGAAGTCTCGAAGTGCGTTGACGATGGTCGGGTCATCTTCCAGATTGGACAGGAAGATGATTGGACTACCTTTGTTGATGTGTGGCAGAATTCGGTTGACAACAACTTGCAGTGGAATGTTGCCTCGAGCAACAGCACCTGCGAGCTTGGTCAGAATCACGTAGAGTTGTTTCTTACCTGTGTCACGATCGACGCTGACAACCTCATCACCGTAAACGACGACACCGACAGAGTCTCGACGACCAAGGAAGTACTTGGCCAGTGATGCTGCTGCACGTGTCGAGTACACCAGTGCGTTTCGACTGACAGGACCGGTTTCACTGACGGCTCGAGAATCGATGATGATGATGACGTCGGAAACAGCGTCACGCTCACGTTCGTTGACCATCAATTTACCAGAACGAGCGTATGCACTCCAGTTAATGGCCCGGAATGAATCACCTTCGAAATACTCACGCAATGAGTAAAACTCGGAACCAGGACCTGGTTGACGAATGTTGACGGCTCCAGTGAAAATCTTTGGAACACGGGACTTGACGAAGGTCTCTTTGAGGTCTTCCATCTTCGGGAACACAAGGAAATCGTTGTAGACATGCATTTCTTTTTCCTTGTGGAACAGACCAAACGGATCTTGGACCCGTACAGCAACGGGACCGATGCTGTAGAAACCACGGAGAGGGCACTCAAGCGTGTACTCGATGTAGGTCTCGCGACGAGGACCAAGTTCCATCAAAATGTAGTTGGAACCTTCCTTAATACGCATCACTTCTGGAACACGATCTCGAACTTCGAGAATCTTGGCGAGCCCAGAATTGTTTTGCATACGTAACGTCACGGTTAATTCACCATCTTCGAAGATACGTGAACCAGAGAGCTTTCGCATGGCGAGAACGCTGCCAAGGGCAACACCCTCCTCACCCGTCCACTCTTCTGCGCGTCGTCCACTGGAAGCGACGTCAGCATGGCCTCCAAAGAGGGCAGCCCAGGTCAAGAACACAAAGATCACAACAGCTATCGTGACCAACTGAGAATTCCTGAGCGTAAGGCCAAGAAGGTACATGGCCACGGCCATGCTTCCTAGCATTGCTGATTTACGACTCCACATCCGAGAACACCTCTAGTCAAGTATGATTCAACGGTATCAAACGGTAGGTACTGGAACTTCTCGTAGAATGCTTTGCATAACTTCGCCAGCCTCGAGACCCTTGATTTGGTGCTCAGGCTTGAGGATGATTCTGTGCGCAATTGCAAGTTCTGCAATCGATTTGACATCATCAGGCGTTACAAAGTCACGGCCACGCATAGCTGCTGCTGCACGTGCAGTCTTGAGCAATGCTTGGGAACCACGAGGCGAGGAACCGACGAGAACACGAGGGTCCTCACGAGTTCGTGCGACAACTTCGACCATGTACATACGGATGGCTGGATCGACGTAGATGTCTTCACAAGCCTGTTGCATAGCGATAACACGCTGTGGGTCGGTGATAACATCGACATCGACAGCGTCCTTACCACGAGTGATACGTCGAGCGAGAATCTCGTCTTCATCAGCACGGTCTGGGTAACCGACACTCATCTTGAACATGAAACGGTCAAGTTGAGCTTCAGGAAGTGGGTAGGTACCCTCTTGCTCGACAGGGTTCTGGGTTGCCATAACAATGAACGGAGCAGGGAGTTTGTGTGTAACGGTACCGATGGTCACTTGCTTCTCTTGCATAGCCTCAAGCAATGCAGCTTGGGTCTTTGGCGGAGCACGGTTAATCTCGTCAGCAAGGAGGAGATTACAGAACAAAGGTCCTGGCTTGAATGTAAATTCACCCTTCTTTGCGTCGTAGATGTTGGTACCGGTAATGTCAGCTGGGAGCAAGTCAGGCGTGAATTGAACACGCTTGAAGTCACAACCGAGAGCGTCAGCAAACGTGTTGGTCATCAACGTCTTTGCCAATCCAGGGTAATCTTCGAAGAGAAGGTTACCGTTGGAGAGAATGTTGATGAGAACGTTGTCGATGACGTGGCTCTTACCGATAATGACTTTCTGAACCTCAGCGCTGATCGCTTGTGCGATGGCGCCGACGGCGGAAAGTCGCTCACGGACTTCTGGGGTGCTTTGGTGCTTCGGCTGGGCCGGAGCGGCCGGTGCTGCAGGTGCGGCAGGCGCTACTGGTGCTGCAGGTGCGGCTGGTGCCGCAGGCATTGGTGCTGCAGGTGCAGGTGGCGCTGGTGCCGCTGGCGGTGCGGGGGGTTGCATGTCATTTTCCTCCTTTTTTCTTCAGTTTCCCCAACGACGAATTAATGGGATAATTTCCCGTAGTTCTTCGTTGGAATAGGATCGTGCTGAACTAACCAGTTCAACAAGGCGTGGGTCACGGACCATCTGCATGATTTCTGCAGGGGTCTTGCGAGCGAATTCGTCTCGCGTGAGATCATTAAATTGCCGAACTTTCGAGAGGAATGCCTCTCTTACTCGGACTTGGTATAGCGAAGGATCAACCTTCGTCGGCCGTTCTCTGAATCGAGTTAAATCAAAGACGTGCCGCCAGTTTTCCTTCTCAGGCACGACCATGATAGCAATGGCGAGGAGCGCGAAGAGATTGAGGATAATCAACCACTTGAGATAGGCATCGCTCGTCAGTAAAACAACAGCTCCAATGGCCTCTGTGAACGGTTGGGTGACAACGCTTGAGACGTGACGACTTTCATCGAAAACGATGTTGAACTCATCGGTATTTCGTGTAATCGTGGATGAGAGTTCATCATTATCAAACTCCATCATGTCTCGGATTAATGCACGGAAGTACAACTGGTTACCTCTCCATGTGGTGTCACCTTGTGCAGCGCTCAGGCCATCAGGGTCGGTGTCCCAGCACGTGTGACCGTTCTCTTGGTACAAATCTGAACCACATTGTTGCTTACCGGTTAAATCTGCCTCACCGGCATCCCAGAGGTGGTTT
>JAAXIR010000259.1 GCA_012270265.1 Candidatus Poseidoniales archaeon | reverse complement strand
GCATCATCACCGTACTGAAGAATGGCTAAACTGGTCGCTGCAAGTGCAATAAAGAGCGAAAAGGCAAGGAAGACCAATGGTGGAGGAATCACCATCAAATCCGTTTGCAACAACTCGTTCAGACCAGATCCTTTCAGTCCGAGGGGATTCTCTGCGAATGGATCAAGCGTCATCGAAATCAAGAGTAATAGCAGAGTAAATCCATGCATAAGTCGCAATCGAAGTTGATGCGTAGTGTCCAATTCAGATGCGAGAGGACGTCCAAACCACCATGCAACCAACCCCATCCAAGCAGCCCACATCAGCAATGGTCCTTCTCGAGCAGCCCATGTTGCAGCAAATCGATACTTGAGCGGAAGGTCTTCACCTCCATTCATCGCTACATGAAGAATGGATGTATCGTTGACAATGAATCTTGATGCAAGCGCAACAAAAGGAACTGCAACAGTCAAATGAAGAAATACCGAGACAATAGGTCGCTCAACTCTCCACTTCGGCCAAAGCATCATGACGATGCAAGCAAGGACGGCCAGAACAAGTGTCCATCCCCACATGCTATTACCAAGGACGCATCCTTGTTATTGCTTTGCGTAGGTCCATCACCAGCCGAAGTGTTTCGCACGGCTGTATCCAAAGGAGAGAAGAACAGAAATCACACGTTTGAAAAGAAGTGTTGGCTTTCGGACCATGATCTTCAATCCGATTCCAAGTTTGGTCAATGGACTCATGTTTCCAAGTTCTTCGGGAAGGCACTTCGCCATCGCCGTCATCTCTTCATCGGAAAGGTTGTACAAGGCATCCTTGCCCTTCAGAATCTTGTGATACGGCGGGAAGGTCGACTTCCAAGCTTGCTCATAAGGTGCCAATGCCTTTGCAGATAAGTCGCCTTTCTTCATGGCCTTTGAGAGAACATGTGCCGCTTCTCGACCAGACCACAAGGCAAGATGTGATCCGCCCTCAAACAACGGCGAGGTGAAACCTGCAGCGTCACCAACGAGAATGAGGCCATCATCAACCGTCTTGCTGCGAGGTCCAGAGATTGGAATTGTACCACCAAATGGCTTAATCTTCATTCCATCCTTTCGCCAAGGAGGATTGACTGCAGGTTTTCCAGCAAGATAGGTGTCTTCGATGAACGAGTCGAGGTAACGGATTGCTCCTTTCTTGTCTGTTGTAACCAAGCCAACATTGGCTCGTTCGCCTTCTTTTGGGATCATCCAAACGTATCCATGTGGCGAATACTTCGGCCACAGATAGAAGTCGAGATAGCCATCGTTTGGCACATCGTTCAACTCGTATTGGAATCCAGCAATGACCTCAACCTCTGTCCCCATGTCGAGGAGTTTCGAGGCTGCCCCCGACACGCCAGAGGCATCAATTACGGCTGAACATTCAATTGGAAATTCATTTCCTTTTCCTTCAATAATCCAATTGGAAAATTGATTTTCGCTATTGAAAATTCTTTTCATCGAGGTGACTCGATGATTGAGGAACAACTCAGCCCCAAGTGATGTGGCTTCATCCATCAACCACTGTTCGAACAAATGCTTCTCGAGAACGTACCCAGGTTCCGTGAGCAGCTTGTTCTCGCCGCCTGGGAATATGACACGGATACCTTTCACATCTAGAGCCTTGACATGATCGGGTATTTGCAAATCCAGATTTTGTACAGCAAGATCGGAGAGGCATTCGCCACAATGAACTGGTGTTCCAACTTCTGGATCGGCTTCAACCACGATGGTCGAAAGGCCAAGACGAGATGCATGAATTGCTGCAGAACCACCGCCAGGCCCAGCCCCGATAATGAGGAGGTCGCATCGCTTCGCCTCTGCCATGATGTCCACACCGATACACGGCACATGAATTCAACGGTTTCACACCTAGGAAGATAATAACTTGATAGTTGGTAATTAATAGTTTTCATTAAATAGATATTAACAAACCGAACATCAAGTGATACCATGACCGATACAATCGAAGAAAAGCGTCTGCCTGTTACCGTACTAACTGGTTTCCTTGGTTCTGGGAAAACAACCTTGCTGAACCACATTTTAACGAGTACTGAACACAAAATGAAGTTCGCAGTCATTGAAAACGAGTTTGGTGACGTTGGTGTCGACGAAAACATTCTCGTCGAAAGTTCAGAAGAAATCATCATTGAATTGATGAACGGATGTATCTGCTGCACTGTTCGAGGCGATTTGACGGAAGTTCTCAACAACATGCACGACCGAATCAAGGATTTCGATGGCGTCATCATTGAAACCACAGGGCTTGCTGATCCTGCGCCCGTTGCTCAGACGTTCTTTGCTGACGAGCGAGTTGCAGAGAATTACAACTTGGATGGAATCATCACCGTTGTCGACGCAAAACACATCATCCATCATCTTGATGACGAGAAGCCGGAAGGGATGGA
>JAAXIR010000014.1:494-2417 GCA_012270265.1 Candidatus Poseidoniales archaeon | reverse complement strand
TGGTTAAGGAGGATAAATCTCGGAGATAAAACCGCAGATTACGCATTTCTCTATCGTTGCGAGTCGGAACACTGCTGACCAATTCGTTCCGAAAACCATGGATGCTGCCGCTTTTGCCTCTTACCCTCGGAAAGTTAGGTTGGAACTACGTCAACGAACGACTTGGCCGTCGGCCGCTTCCTTATCCAGACCGCTCGTTGGATGATGCTGAGGCAAAAGAGCCTCTTAGAGACTGCATCGTCCTGTTCCCCACCAACGGCGTTGGGTTTGGCCATTTTACTCGGATGTATGCCCTTGCGAAGCGATTGAGAATGCAATCTCCAAACACCGAAATTGTGTTTTTCACCACCATGCCGACGTTGCAAATCCTCTACAATGAGGATTTTTCGACCTATCATTTGGCTGGGAGAAAGAAGCATCGAGAGATGACGGCGAGCGAATGGAACGCGATGGTCGAAGAAAATTTGTCGTTGGTTCTCAATCAACACAAACCAAAGATGTTCATCTTCGATGGCGCCTTTCCGTATCGCGGCATGTTGAATGCCATTCGTTCCCGCGATCGTATTGAGAAGGTGTGGGTCCGGCGAGGCATGTTCAGAAAAGGCTCCAACATCCCTGTTGACAGCATTGAGCATTTCACATCAATTGTTCGTCCTGGTGACGGTGTGGATGTTGATGAACACCTCAAGGTTGAGATTTCTGTACAGTCCCATTCCGTCAGTCCGATGTTGCTCATGAACCACGATGAGGTTCTGACAAAAGAACAGGCCAGCGGCCGATTGAACCTTCCCGATGGTTCGAAAATTGTCTATGTTCAGCTGGGTGCGGGGCGCATTAACGACATTGATTCCGAAATCAGACTGACAGTTGATGCTTTGCTCAACCATGAGAATGTCCATGTCGTCATCGGTGAAAGCATGCTTGGTGACCGTATCTATTTCCAACATCCTCGGGTTCAACTCCTCCGAGATTATCCGAATTCCATGTATTTCAGAGCCTTTGACGCAAGCATCCAAGCCGGTGGTTACAATTCATTCCACGAGATGCGGACGTTTGGTCTCCCGACCTTGTTCTACCCGAACATGAACACCGGGATGGACGACCAGCTTGCGCGATGCAAGATTGCTCAGAAGGAAGGGTGGGGGTTGGTGCTCGAGGAACGAACCAAGGCCTCCATCGCACGTTCTGTAGAGACGTTGCTTGGCCTTAAGGTGCCTGACGAACATCCTCAATCCACCAACTGCGCGGATGAATTGGCAACGCTGGTGCTGGAGAAAATAAGGTGATCGAATGGATGAATCATGGATGCTTCCTCAAGAGGCCGTGGCGTTCATTCTTGACCATGTGGAGCCCGGCTCGGTCGTGGTGGAATTTGGTTCTGGTCATGGCTCTCAAGTGCTCTCCGAGCATTTTGACCTCTATTCGTTTGAACACGATGAGGCTTGGCTCGGCGTGACTTCTTCAACCTACATTCATGCCCCGATTGTGGAAAATCAACACGCCACCGAAGCCGGGGAAAAGGGATGGTACGACCTCGATGTCGTCAAGCAACATTGGCCAGCAGACCCGCAGTGCGTGATTGTGGATGGTCCTCCAGGTTTTATCGGCCGGACCGGTATTTTGTCCATGCTGGACGAACTGGCCTCTGTATCACTGATTCTTGTTGATGACGTCGACCGTCAGGCAGAGTTGCAATTATCACAAATGCTCTCAACAGGGTTGGACAGGATTCAAACGACCTATGATGTTGAAAAACCGAGAGAGGGTGGGAGCAACCGAAGGTTTGCAACGTTGACCAGGGGGCCTTGATTTTGCAAGAATTCATCATTGACAATCAGGTTGAGATTATCACAGCAGAAATTTAGGATGCACTCTCGACCAGGAGTTATCCAAATGCCCTGATCATTCTGAAATCTTCATGTC
>JAAXIR010000014.1:0-484 GCA_012270265.1 Candidatus Poseidoniales archaeon | reverse complement strand
AACGCGCCATCCTCATCGGCGAAGTTTTGATTCGAAACGGATACAGCAAGGCAGCGAGTGGTTTTCTGGAACATCTTGTGTTACTCCATCCTCGAGACCCTGAAGTGCTACGCTGGTGGGTCCAAGCATATGCAGAGCTTCTGAATGTTGAGGATGTTATTCCTCGAGGGGAAGTTGCAGTGACGAACCCCAATGTTCATGTTTCAACGGTCGAGCATCTTTGCGATTCGCTCATCAAAGACGGTCAATTTCTGAGAGCAGAACAACTTCTGAGGCGAAATGGAAAACGGTTGCAAAACCGAGGACACCGTCTCATGATGCATCTCCAGTTCTATCAATACCAGCGCCATGAAGAGAACATCAAGTACCTCAATCGCATTCCAGAGGTGTTTTCGCAACGAAGCGAATTTGCAGCCCACAAAGCTCTGTCATACCTTGAACTCGGAATGGTGGAGAAAGGCCACGATACACTTGCTGAATTGGT
>JAAXIR010000177.1 GCA_012270265.1 Candidatus Poseidoniales archaeon | reverse complement strand
GCCGATTCCAATCCCCTCTTCGAATTGTGTGTAGTCTTCAATGTGAACACAGCCAAGGTCGGAACAGGCACGTACGATGTCCGCCATTGCATCAACAGGTGCTGCAAGCGTCATTCGTGACATTCCGACGGTCGAGAACATGGTACCACTTCACTGATTGAGGAGTTTCTCGACGATGAGGGCGACAGCAGCGTCTTGCTTGGAGCTCGCATCGGATTCAACAGATGCAACGGCTTTCCCGCCTTCTTTTTGTACGGACTTCACGTTCTTCATTGCAGCCTCTTTCGCAGCATCGAGCGTCGACTGGACAGAACTTTGCGCATCGGTGGTTGCTTGTGCGACAAGTTCAGCAGCATCTCTTCGGGCATCACTGACGATTCGGCTCGATTCGGATTGAGCGTCTGCAAGTGTCTTTTCAGCCGCTTGCTCGGCTTCTTTGATGCTCTGGAGGACTTTTTCCATACCCATGACAACCACTATGATTTTGCGACTGGGAGGGGGTTTATGAGGCTAATGGAGTCTTTTGTTCAAACAATCGATGCGCACTATTGCGGTTTTCGCCCTCGGAACCTACTTGACATCATGAACGGATACAGAAGTCGTCCGGAGACATCCTGAAATCCGACTTCCTTCATCATGTTCCTGTAGTATTTGTTGGTACCATAATGCGTGTACGAACGAGCCAGTCCCTTCCACGGATGATCCTTCGTCTTCGTCACCCATCGAGCCATCCATTGTACCACTGTGCTCATCCAGATTCGCCCCGTTAGACCGTGCAGATAGTTTGCTTTTCCAGCATCGCACATCACCAATTGTCCACCAGGCTTGAGGACGCGATAGATTTCTTCGAGACCTTTTTTCTTGTCTTGGAAGTCTCGGAATGAAAACAGGCAAAAGACCATGTCAAACGAATTGTCTTCCAAAGGAATGTCCTCTGCGAGTGCTTGTACGTAGGCTGCAGGTGCTTCACCACGTGAAGCACGAGCGCCATCGACTCGTTTCTTTGCAACCTTGAGCATGGCGTCAGAGGGATCGAGACAGGTCACATCCAACCCGACGAGGTCTTCTGCGAAACTGCCCGGGCCACATCCAACCTCAAGCACTTTCATGCCCTTAGTAGCATGATTTCGAACGTTACGACGCCATCGCTTGTCCTGACCAAAGGTCATCAGTTTGTTGACACGGTCGTAGTTTGGGATGGTTGCTTCAAGTTGCTCTTCAAGCTCCGTCCAAGCGTCAAGGTCAATGCCTGACGGGTCGTATCCGCCGGTTGCTGCACGCTTGGACATGATTCACCCGCAGCCTCCGCCCTCTTTGGAGATGTCGCTCTGCCCATGGAGCCAATCAAGCGATACGTTCCACGGTTTCTGGCGTAATACCTTCTTCTGGTGTTACACGGAAGACCAGCATCTTGAGGTTCTCAGGAGCGTTTCTGAACTTTGAGACAATCATCGACGTTTCAAAATCGGAACCGATGGTTCGTACACCAAACGTCAGTACCATGTCAGCAATGCTTGACAATTCCTGACGCACGGATGCAGGCAGACCATTGACAGAGACCATGATCAGAAGGAGGCCACGGTACATTTGCGTGTGGGCTTGAAGCATTCGGATCATGGCGACAACACGCCCTGGATCGTCTCGCTGAAGGAAGAAATCGAGGCTGTCAATACCAGCTCGGAAGTATGGTCCTAATGCCATGATTTCATTTGTAACTTCTGTGAGGTAATCTTGCGTTGAATCCTCTACGAATCGAGTTTGAGCAAGTCGCTGGATGTCCTCCAAGCTAAACCCTTCCAATCGATACCGACTTGCAAGCAATTCTTTCTCGAGAACGTTGGCGTTGTATTCCTCACCAATAGTACGAACATTGACATCGAGCGGCCACCCGTATTTGTTGAAGACACGAACGATTTCAGGTTGTGCTTCGTTGGTTGAGATGTAGAGTGTGTTTTCGGATTCCTCAGCAGGCGAAATGAATTGCTTGGCGAACAACTCTGCACCAGATCCTGTTTCAGTAAACGCAACCATTGTGAAGCCACGAGGTACACCCCCGTGCATTTCGTTGTCGAACTTTGGGACCCCAAACGAGCCCACTTGTCCGAAGAATTCCTCGTCTTCTGCATCGAATGTGATGTTCTTTCGCATGCTTCATCCCCTCAGTGAATAACCACCTGGCCACGATCGACCAAATCAGTACAATACAAATCGAGATTTGAAAGGACCAGAGGTGGCGTCTGGTCTGGTACGTTGAGGATGATGGAGAGAACCTCTCGCTGTCGGAATGTGTTGATGAAGGTGTGAAGATATTCAGCGAGCATTCGATCCTCGTTGTAAATGGCCAGCGCATTGACGCTGTCAAGGAAGACGAAGTTTCGTTGTGTTTGTGTCGTTCGCAAAATATAGAGCGTGCGCAAGAGACCCGATTCAAGCATAATTGGGCTATCGACAAAATGGAGGTTTGGATAACTCACGTCAGTTCCACCAAGAATTCCAGATGAAACCAAATCGATGAATTGGATGTTGGAAACATCAACACCAATCGACTCAAACGCTTGGATAATCTCGACTGCTCCTCTGCTTGCTGAGATGTAGACTCCACCCATTTCGAACATCTGCATCAATGGCAGCATTGTGCTCGCAGTCACCATGAATGCGTTGGAGTTACCACAGCGTACCTGAACTGAGCTGTTCAATGAAATGGTTGAGAGTTGCTCAGCAATTCGTTGATCGAGTTCAAACATAATCAAGCACCCCATTTGGACGTCTTATCGCTTTGAGCGCCCCATTTCAACATCGGCGTCAGCATTACACCAAGCGGCGTGAGTTCAATCGCATGCTTAGCCCGACTGTGAGCAGTTCCACGCATTTTGACAACTTGCAGGAATCGCAGAAGATGCCCCATACGCTCAACGTCACCCATAACAACAATACCGTCTGCAATCGCTTCTTCGACACCGAAGGAAGACCAGTGAGCGTTCTCGGTGGCCGAGGTAATTTCTGAAATCAGAATAGTTGTGCAGCCAAGTGTTGCGAGTTTCTTACCAAGCGTGAAAAGAAAATCTCGAATCAATTGCTCGGACTTGATTTTGTAACAGAGCGTCGTAACGGAATCGATGACGAGACGAGTTACACCAATGGTGTTGACGATATCGGTAATGGACTTGATTAAAGCGTGGACGTCGTCCAAGTCGAATGTGGATTTGTCCAAACCTAGCCAGGAATACAGTACGTCCATATCGAAGACGTTGATCAAACCGGTATCGACCATGTTCATGTCGAAGAACGCATACTGGCGAATGTTTTCCAGCAACTTGACCGATGGTTCTGTCGCTGTAAAGTGAGCGCATGCTTCGCCAGCAAGTGCACCACGAACGAGGAACTCCATACCGAGTGTCGTTTTTCCTGAACCACACGTTCCAGACGCCAGAACTGTGGAGCCGTAAGGGATTCCTCCACGAAGAATTTCATCGAGACCATGAATACCGGTCACGCAGCGGTCTCGGGAATATGTCGATGCGGCTTGCACGGCTATCGGTTCTCCCAGCCCAACCGAGTTCATGAAGCATTTGATGGTTCAAAGAACACATCACCGGGCGTTGGACCGGTTTGAACAGACCATGCTGTCGAAGACATCGTGTTCGTTCCGTCCCAGACGATAACTTGGTTGAGACCAACCGGCAAGCCGGCTTGGGGACCCCACTCAGCCTTGGAGTTGGGAACTGGATTCACTTTCCCTGGACGTGTGAAACGTAGTTCGATGACACCCGACCCATCATCCAAGAGATTCATCGAACCAGTCCCCAACAACCCGTATTGACCCAAATCGAACATTTGAGATGCATTTCCTTGCTCTTGGGATGCTAACGCCCCGGTGAAAAGGGCCACTGAGTGGCCTTGAATACCGCCACCTTGTAGAAGACCCTCGTTTGATGGTGAGCCCGAAGACGTGTTAAAGGACCAACCGTAAAGGCTGGTTGCGAAGGCGTTGTCGTTGTACACTTCGATCCATTCAGGACCGCCGCTGATTGGACGCGTCATGACTTCCGTCATTTGCAGGTCTTCGTTCATCCTACCAGCGTCATGTACTTCGAGTGTAATCAGCACCAATTCGGTTCCCATTCGAGCCGTGCTCGATGCCGTCGAAGCCATTCGAGCATTACTCAAATCAGCCCCTCCTTCGAACAAATTCAATCCAACACGAGAATCGTTTTCAGATGCGTGAATGGAAATTCGCAAAAATGCAGTCAGGTCCTCATCAAGGCCTAATCCCTTTGAGAACCCTTCGAGCGTCACGTTCGAAAGCGCTGATATCCGGTTCATGTCAACCTGCTTGTCGAACATGAGACCAGTTTGAACCCGCCCTTGTTCCAAGACTTCCGCACTCTGAAGATGCCAATCCGCAGTTGAATTTGCGTAATCCAAGCCGTCTTCTCCGTCGCTCGGCACAAACCAACCAGCACCGCTCGTAAGACGATCCAGACCCGAGACAACGGCTTGGTCAACTTGATCGATTTCCGTATCGTTGGAACCCATTTCAAGCTGGGCCAAGGACATGAACGCTGTAAGGATCATGAGAAAGAGCGTGAAGGCAGAGAGGAATTCAATGACGGCAGTGAGTCCGTCCTCATCGTCTCGAAGTTGCGACCAATCCCCTCCTCCCATGGAGTGACCACGACAAAGGATGTCATGAACGTTGCCAAACAAATTGGTGTTTGGAACCAGTTGATTTTACCGTGATTCATGCGATGAGTCTTTGAATCATCCATGCGACCACCGTACGATGACAGGAGCGGAGCGACCGACTGTTGCGAAGAAAAAAACCGGCCTTGGCTTGGTTTCCTTGATGCTCTTGTCGCTCATGTCGGCACTGATTACCGTGCCAACTGCAACGGCTATCGAACAAGTTGACCTTGCGATATTAAGCGGAAAAAGTCCGGTTGAGAACCGAAACTATGCAGCGTTTGATCCAATCACCTTCTCCGCAGAAGTTGAGAACCAAGCCCTTGGCCCACAAACTTCGACGCGAACGATGGATTGGTTCATCTGTTCGGGTATGAAAACAGCCACACAGTGCATCTCAAACGATATCGCAAGCGGTCAAATCAACATCAATGGGCTACTCAACGGAGACACCGGCAACTTCAGCGATGCAACGCAGTGGTATCCAAACGGTGTGACAGGTACATTCACCGTTGTCTTCAAATTCACGTTTGCTGATGTTGATACCAGCGACGACGTTCTCTCGTACAACATCAATCTCACTGCAGAATACAGCGATGTCTCCGTTGACCAAGACCAAGACCCTCGAGAAACCCTCTCCGGCCTCCACACATACAACGGTGAGTTCGTCCTCAACACGGAGCAAGACTACGTCATGAGCATCTCTGGTACCGCCCATACATGTGGCGAGTGTGGCTTAATCGCTTACATGGGCTGGAATTTGCGGGATCTCGACGGAACACTCGTAGCTACAGCCAATCAAAGCGTTACAACGCTTCCAGCAGGTGGCTATGAGCAACCGTACACGATTGCCTTGCCTGCCCTCAACTACTCCGTGCCAGGGAGGTACATCTTCGAATTCGGCCTTATCGACAGTGCAAGTGCATTCAACGGTGATCTCAACGATTACAACGATCTTGCTGAAGTTGAGATTGTTCTCGATAACACACTCGACCTACGAATTGCAAGCATGTATCCATCGCACAACCCTTCGTCTCCAGACTACTACTACGGAGAAGACATGCTGTCGGTGGATGTTGAGAACATTGGAAATTTCACCGTAGAGGATTTCTCCATCACCTTCGAAATGTTTGATGCGGTTGGCGAATCTGAATACCTCCAAACATGCGAAATTGACAAGCTTGGGCCATCTGAGTCGTCGACATGTATGTTCAACCTCACCAAGGTTGGAGATGGAAAAGAACTACGCATCTTCATCTCAACAACATTTGATGGAATACCAGACTCTGCCGCCTCCGAAAAACCGTTGATTGAATTCAAATCCATCCTTGCTGGAGACATTCTTCCAATCATTACCATGAATTCAATCTCTGGAACCTACACCACTGCTGATGCCATCGAACTAACAGCCGTTACCAACACCGTTGCTGCAGAACCACTGAATTATACGTGGGTGCTCGATACAGTCATCACGATAGGATATGGAAAGTCCATTTCCATCAACGCATCTTCCTTCCCGTTGAAAGATTACGACATTGGCCTGTATGTCGAGGATGCCCTCGGCTTCAATGCTGAAGCGCATGCGACCATCTCCATTATCGACGAAGTGCTCATCAATGAACAGCCTCTGATGAGTGGTTCAGCCGTTTCACTCGACAAAGCACAATTTGTGTACGATGTATTGTTGCCAATTGAAGGATTCAATTACAACATTGCAGGAGGAAAAGAGCCTTTGATGATCATGGATTTCAAGGTCATGCAACTTGAAAATGAACTTCAACCAGCTCAACTTCAATCCCTTGAACTAGATGTCAATCTCTCAGCATTGTTACCTGATTCAATCCCTCACGATTCTGTCGAATTCCTTGAACTCAGTTCATTGGACAGTACCTTCTGGGATTATCTCGAATCACCAGACTTCTTCGCCTACGATGGGCTTGAGAACATCAGCCTGAATCTTCATTCCAACACCATCGTCCTCGTCATCGGAGCCCTTCCAGAACCGAACGTTTCCCTCTCCAACCTTACCCACAGCAAACTGGTTGGTGGGGCTATCGAGCTCACATGGACGCCACAAGGCGACATACTCAACCCATATCTTGGTGGTTGGCAAATCTACAGACTCACCGTCGATGAATCCGTGGGGACAATCTTCCCTGACCCAACTGTGGAAACCAACCAGAACCTCTGGGCAGAGTTGTTGGCTGATAGCGGCGTGAAGTTGGTACCAACCGATTCTGAGGGTTGGGTCGACCCGGTTTCACTCGAAACCGGAACCTGTGCCTCGTACGCTATTCTACCAACCAATCGAGCTGGAGAACCCGATACATCACGAATCAACGTTGTTATGGAAGAAGACGGTTCATCCAGACTTTGTGGTGATGCACTTCCACCAACAAGCGCCGTTTCATCCTTCACATACACCTACAGATTTACCAATTCCACTGAATGCTACGACATGCAACAAGATTGGAATGCTTGTTACGAGTTGAACATGACATGGACATGGCCTGCGAATGAGGAAGACGGTGGTGTCACATGGAACATCTACCGAATGGATGGTGAACCCTCGCAAAGCGCTCTCCGATTTGCAACACCGCTGGTCACCGGCCTTGTGGGCATACAAGGCGAACAAGGCTCCTTTGATCAATCCGGACTCGAAGTTGACGGTATACGTCCAATGCGAACGTACTACTACGTACTCGCACCGGTTGATTCCAAAGGAAACGAGAACACGTTTGAACTACCGAGTGAGAACATCTTACGTGTGAAGATTGAAGACCAATGGTGGGACTACAATCAGCATTTGATTCCGGAAGAACCTGCTCCACCGGAACCACCGCTTGGTGTGCCATGGCTCCAGGACGTTCTTGACTACACGGAGGTAGGTGAATTCCAGACGGCAGGGATTGCAGTCCTGATTCTCGTCGTGCTCAATGCACTGTTCATTCCTATTACGATCAAGCGTGGTTCTCGCCTGAAGCGCATCCTCGCAGCACGTAAGCGCAATCAAGCGACCCGAAACATGGCCGATGACTTCGAAGATTTCTTCGAATGATTGGTGGAGAATGACACCGTCATATTCATGACTAAACTGCTGGTGGCTCGCTTCGCTGCGGTGATCGCATAGCCTGGCCATTGCGCTGGATTGCTAATCCAGTGGGTTAAGTCCCTCGGGAGTTCGAATCTCCCTCACCGCGCCATTTAGGCTAATGGACCGAGGATGCCAAGCCACGTTGGTGGGACGAATGAAATGACCACCAGTGAGAAGAACATAGCACCGAGATAAGCGAGCGATCTGAAAAACGATTTCGCAGCTTTTGGCATTCTGCCGTTCTCATCAAGCGGTTCATCGACATCGATTTGCCAGACAGATTGAGCATACCAGATTGTGAGTGCACCCGCTACAAACGCCCAAAGCAGCGGAAGGCCAGACTCAGGCCAGAAGCATGGAACGGAGCCCAAAAGGAACAAGCCTCCACAATAGAATTTGGACTCTGTCACAGTACGCTTCGCTCCTTTAACCTCATTCATCATTGGCACATTCGCCTTGGCATACTCACCTGAACGATAGAGAGCAAGCGCCCAAAAGTGTGGAGGCGTCCAGAAGAAAATCAATGCGAACAACATCCATGGAATCGGCGAACCGAGATCGAGCGGATTCATCGAATTGATTGAATCAGCAGCCGCACCTGCCCAACCAATGAGTGGTGGCGTTGCTCCTGCTGCACCACCAATCACGATGTTTTGTGGGGTCCTTCGCTTCAGCCACATCGTGTAAATGAAGACGTAAAATCCGACAGAAAAGAACGACCAAAACGCTGCCTTCCAGTGTAAGAGGAAGAACAAGGAAGACCCTGCAATGGAAATGAACACACCAAACAATAGGACAGTTGATGGCTGTAGATGTCCCATTGGCAGAGGACGATGTTGTGTTCGTCGCATCTTCGTATCGATATCTCGGTCATACCACATGTTGATGGCGTTTGAACCTCCGGCAGAGAGCGTTCCACCAATCAAGGTGATGAACGATGTCCAGATGGTGTCAAACCAAGTTCGCTCGATATCGATCAAATCGTAACGGGCCAGTGAATCATGAACCAAAATAGCACAAATTGCAGTGATTTGTAAGAGAACAATGACTCTCAACTTCATCAATTTGATGAGCAAGGAGACCAACGGTGGTCGCTCCTCACTCATTCGCTCTCACCAGGGATTGATTTGTGAAGATACGCCAGCCTGAGCATCATTAAGGTAACAGCAGCTGCAATGAACGACGTCACACCAAAGACAAGATGCAGCAATGAGATGAATTCTGGGAACTCTTGAGGGTCTGCAAAGACGATGTACATACCTCCAACGAAAACGTTGAGAATCCAAAATCCGGTGACGACTTCAGCCGCTCTCGAGAAACCTTCACCTTCACCGAAATCTCGAGCATCGACACGGATTTTGGCAGAGGTTAGAATCAACACCAATCCTACGATGGCTGCACCGAAACGGTGGACCATTTGAACGAGAATTCCTGGCCCGTCAAGACTTGGAAGGATGGAACCCTGACACTTTGGCCAGCCGTTCGGGAAACCAATGCTGCATGACTGGTTGTAGTTTCCTCCGGCAGTGCTCGAAACCCAAGCACCAAGAATCAAGAGAATGAATACGGAAGCGGTGATGGTCACAAATCGCTTCTTCTGACGTTCAAGGAAGGCTTTGGATGTGGACAAGAAGGCCCAGTTTGCCCCTTCCTGTGCCCGCATTGCAATGTATTGCCAAACCAGAAGCGATGTGAAGATGCTCGCAAGGGAAAGGTGCATTGCAACCGTCCAATCGGCATTATCAAAGTACACAGTCACTGCTCCAGCAATCGCTTGAATCACTAAAAGCACACCAGAAACAACGGCGAGGTTTCGCAGTCCTTGACCATATTCTGACCTCAGTTTGTGGGCCATAATCGCATTGATGAGTATCGGAACAGCTATGATTCCGACGAGAAGACGATGGAACCATTCAACAAAAATTTCGAAGATGGTGTAACGATGATCTGGTCCACGACTATCGATTTGATCCGGATTGGCCTCCCAGTATGCCTCCTGCTCCGCTTCATCGACCATGAATCCGTACGTTCCGAAACACTTGGGCCAATCAGGACAGGATTCACCTGCATCGTGAATGCGAATGGTCCCTCCGACCACGATGATGAGCAAAGCCATCACCACGAGAACAAGAGGAAGCGTCGATGGTCGCTTCCACCAAGGCTGGTCCATGTCAAGCCGTGAAGGCGGCCCTCTTTTAACAAGACCCTGCGTCCACGTACCATGAGGAAGACTGCTGCGTTGCTCACAACGCTTCTGTTGACGGTTCTTCTTTCCTCACAATCAACTGCTCACATCGGGCATTTTGGAGAATATGCTCCTGCCAAGATGTACGATGTGCGCACGTTTGACGTCGATTGTGTTCTCGGTAACGAAACATGTGCATCCGAAGAAACAACGCATTTTATCGAGTATTTCTCTGCAGATTGGTGCGAACCTTGTGAACTTGTTTCTCAGGAATTGAAAGAGTTGAACCGAACGGATACGGCCATCATCCAACATCATCCATCTCCAGCAGATCTTCACTTCTACTCAGATTCCAACATTCGATTGTACGAAACATACGGCTTTTGGGGCGTTCCTGACGTCGTTCTCAACGGAGAAGGGCTTCTTGTTGGCCCATCCCAATCAAACGAACTTGCAGCGACGCTGGACAACTTTACCCGTGAATGGGACGGATTTCTCGAATTGAACATGACCAATGGCACCCTCAACTGGGAAGCTGATGATGGACACATTGTGCACGTGTGGATCACGAAGAATCGGCCTCATGAGTATTCTCTCATCGACCAACCACTCGTTGTCACCGACCACGCTTTTGCCAATGTGACAAATGAAGTATTCAACTACACCAACGATACGAACGAAACCGAGATGCCGTATCATATCTATACGAGTTCAATGAACATCTCCGAGTTGTTGGATGATAACGTAACAAGCATTGTTGTCACGCTCGAAACCCCCGGTCGAATTCCACTCACAAGAGCCTCGACGTTGAGTTCGCAAGGATACGATTTGGTCGATGAAGGCCCGAACAACTTCTTCCCGACGAACAATCGACAAGGCGGCGAGTCCGATCTCGCCATTGCCATCTTTGGCTTGACCTTAGCAGCCATCATTCCCGCCTTCATCATGTACGTCCAAACGATGCGCAGACAGAAGGAACTTGTTCACGAATCCGAATGATATCCTTCCGATGGGTTGAAGAACAGGACCTCAGTCGAAACACTGCGACGGTTACGTCGTAAGGTGAAAAAATGGTCAAGCCAGCACGACTCCACACACGTTTTGAACGAGCTCGAATCATCGGTGCACGTGCACTCCAAATCGGAATGGGCGCCCCACTTTACGCCAAGGAAGACGAACTCCGTGAAGAGTTCAAGGCTGAACTCATCTCCCTCTACGGACTTGAGGAAGCAAGCGTCCGTTTCGTTCTCGACCCACTCAAGATTGCGGTGTATGAGTACGACAACGAACTCATCCCAATCGATATCGATCCTCACCTCGATGAGTGATTGACAAATCTACACAGTTAGTTCACCCGTTTCACTCATGAAACGAAGAACAACTACACCGATGACAATCAAGCTGATGCCGACAATTCCAGCAGCGTCGATTTTCTGATCGTACAAGAAATACGAAACAATTGTGATGGTTGCAACACCAACCCCTGACCAAATCGCATAAGCAACGCCAACAGGTATTGTATCAAGCGTGAGTGAAAGGAAATAGAACGCTGCACAATAACCAACGATGACAATCAATGAAGGACCCCAGCGGGTGAACCCTTCCGTCGATTTAAGCGAGGCTGTAGCAACAACTTCAGAAAAAATCGCCAAGCCAAGAAACAACCACTTGCTCATGAACAAAAATATCAATCGAATGCAATTGAAGGTTCCGAACTCTTGTGAGTCTGAACCCATCAAGAGTTGAAGCCATAATAGTCAGATTGAATGACATCATCGAGCGATTGTCGAGGGAGCAAGACTGTACGTACTGCCCACAAATCGGTAAAGATTCGATAGGTTGCCGTTTTGTCAAGGTAATCCACGCCACTTGAGCCACCTGTTCCCATTCTTCGACCAATCATGCGTTCAACCATTCGTGCATGTGCATGACGGAAAAGGAGCATGGATTGCTCCAGTTGAACGATTGTATCGATCAATCGACGTGGCCAAGAGAGGAGTGGAAGTTCAGGATAAGATTCGATGAACAGCAAACCTGCTCGTGCTCGATTTGTGACACCATCTGGTTTGAGGAAGTCTCGTGCAGATGCTAGGTTGGCATCCATTCGCGGTTTGAGTGCCTCAGGACTACCATGTCCAATCTTGACCATATGTTCGATGACTTGGTCAGAATGAGCCTTCATCGTGTTAAGGTGTGCGTCAACGTATGCATCGATGGTTGCTTGATCGTTCGTATCTGAAGGTACGGAACCGTTGATTGGCGTTCTGGATAACCAAGATGAAACCAAGTCAACCAATGTTGGTTCTATAGAAATTTGTTGAAGCGTTTCATAGGCTTCTTTGCTAATTTTTCCTTCTTCTGAAAGCTTCTTCATATGGGCTATTGGATCC
>JAAXIR010000094.1 GCA_012270265.1 Candidatus Poseidoniales archaeon | reverse complement strand
CGAACGGTGAGCACGACCTCTTTGTCTTGACCGTGCGATACCAGTCGAGCGAAGGACCTGATGTTGATGTTCTGTTCCACACGCGTGGATACAGCGAGGACCTCAGCCCAGACACCATGACCTACATCGGGCAAGGTGATCTCGACTCGACGTCAGGTGCTGGTAACGATATCCGATTCGACTTCGCAAGTTTGGCCATCCTTCGTGATGGTGGTGTTGTGGTCGCCTACCATGATTCAACCCACGTCGACCCATTGTTTGCTGTGGAATTGAACATGCCAGATTATCAAGAATAACGCCAAGCGGAGGGTTATCCTCAAAAGCCCTTGACAAACGATGTGGCCTGATGGTGCTAAGCAATTTGCCAGGGATTGGCGAACGATTGATGAAACGTTTGGACGATCACTTCGGGGGCCGTCATGAATTGATCAAGACTCTTGAATCAGGTGATATCTCTCGAATCGCTGAAGTCGAAGGCATATCCATCAAACGTGCGCTTACTCTTGCTCGCGAATACAATGGTGCAGAGACAACGTTTCTTGCAACCCCTGAAGCTGAGAAATTGCATGCGCAACTCATTGCTTCGCTTCAGAAATTTTCGTCGAATGGTGCCAGTTCATCGAGAATGCAGATGTTGATGCCACTTCATCAACTGGAGGAGCGACGTGTTCGATGTCAGTTGATGTTGGAGTTTGCCTACGAAGCTCCCGAAGCCTTTGCTCACCTTCGTACCCTCTTCAAAGATCTAAGTTACACACGACGTCCAAATCAACGCTACGAACGGGTCATTGTCAGCCAACAGGAGCATCCGGAGTGGGCTTCCTATGTTCGTATCTTGACACCAAGTGCTCAAGAAACATGGAAGGATTACACCGTCTTCAAATCCGTGACTTGGGTTGGACGTCATGGTCCTGAAGAGTTGCCACCGGGGTGGCTGGTGCTTCCAGAATCAGGGCGAACAGACGTGATGGTTCCCGAGTTTACACTCGATTGGTTCACCAACAATCGAAAGGCCCTGAAGGTGCTTCTCGATTTGATGCAGTGGAAGAATGAGGGCAATGGAGACGTTCATCCAACACTCGAAACCATCTTTTCAGAAACGGACGGGCTTGAGCAATTGGCCAGCGTCTTTGCGATGATGACTGACTCCGGTGACGTCGAAGCGATGGAAGAAATTCGCGATGGACTCTGGAACATGGCGAAACAAATGGAAGAAGACCTCAACCAGAGAATTTCTGCTGGAATGGAGACCGCATCACTGGACCTCTCTGGCTCCGATATGCTTGCAGCGTTGGCCGATGCCGCGACCTTCCAGCGAAAACTTGCTTCGGCAACCGAAGACGTCATCACCGACATTCTCGAACAAGGTCGTAGCGAACTTTCAGCGTACCTCGAAGCAAGTGGACTTCAGGCACCGTTCGACCTCTACGCCTCAAATTGGCCTGTCAAACTCAACCGTTCCGTTCTTGACAAAATCAACGATGAACTTGAGCGTCGAATCAACGACAGCAGGAACGATCATCTCCTCCGTTTGGCCACAAAACTTGCCGATCTCAAACCAATGTGTGAGACTGCTATTCAAAGGCTTGTTGAGCATGATATGTGGTACAGCATTGCCTCTTGGGCTATGCATCATAACGCAGAACTTCCAGAATTGGTTCATCACGGCATTTGGTTCGAAGACGGTCGTCACCTCTTCATCGACGGTGATGTCCAACCGGTGAATTACGGTCTGGGTCGAGCGGCACCGAAAGGTGATCAACAACCAATTGCTCTACTTACAGGTGCGAACAGTGGTGGTAAAACAACGCTTCTGGAGTTGGTTGCCCATGTCACGATTCTTGCGCACATGGGACTCCCTGTTCCAGCAAAGCATGCTTTTGTTGGCCGAGTTGAAGCCTTACACGTCCTCGCGAAATCAAGCGGAACACAGAGTGCTGGTGCGCTTGAGACAACGTTGGTCGACCTTGCCAATGTTGTCAGCAATGACCAGCCCAAACTCATCCTCGCAGATGAACTTGAAGCCATCACAGAACCTGGTGCAGGCGCACGTATCATCGCAGGTATGTTGCGAGCCGCACAACAGCAATCCGATTCGAGCATGGTATTGGTCACGCATCTCGCTCCTGCCATTCTTGATGCATACGGAAGCGATGACTTGCGCATCGATGGAATTGAAGCCAATGGTCTTGATGAGCACCTTGAATTGATTGTCGATCGCACACCGAAGCGGAATTGTCTTGCTCGCTCAACGCCTGAATTGATTGTTCGTCGATTGGTTGAACGTTCATCGGGTGATGCGAAGAACGTGTTCAGCGACATTTTGTCGTTGTTCTGAGCCTAGCATTGGCGTCCGCCATCAGAGGAATAATCGAGCATTGGTGCTTGGAAGAGATCGTCACAACTTCTCTCAATCATTGGCAACGTGAGCGTGCTCTGAGACCAATCAATTGTCACTGCTCCGGAGGCAGCTGGAGAAGGCACGTAATCTTCCCCAGTCTGAGTGACTTGGAGAATGATGCCTTCTCCCTCTTGGAGAACAACATCCATCGGCATGAATTCCATCATGGCTGTGACGGATGAAAACGGAACAAGGACTTCCTGACCATCTCGTCCACCTGCATGGTAGCGAAGATCCATGACTGCATGACCAAGATGCATTCCCGTTCCGTCCGTCATTTCAATGAAAAGATGGCCTCCAGTTAATCCCGGAGTTGCATCGATGTGGAAGGTTGGCATTCCAATGATTCGAGTTTCTTTTTCAAACGGACCGTAACTCAATGTGACTGTACTTGTTGCTGAAACGGTTGAACCTGTCGGTGCAAGGTCGCTTCCTGTCAGAACGAGGTTCTCAACATCCATTGGAGGATAGGTCTGTTCAAATCGCCATCCACCTCGATTGTCTTGCATTTCCACACCAAGCGTTGGTGCTCGACCTTCGCCTTTGAGGTACCAATCAAACCAGTACAACATTTCATCGGCCCAATCCCAGCGAAGTGTGTAAGGATAGGCTTCCGCTCCTCGACCTACTCCTTGTGAAGAATGTCCCTCAACCCTGTCAGGATAATCGTGAGCCCATTGCCCTGCAAGCGTCTTGATTTCAATGCCAGCATCAGCGACTTGCTGGTGGACTGGGAACGACATGTGAGGGTCAACGTTCCAATCTTGCATCCCTTGAATCAGATACACGGATCCATTGTAATTCTGAAGGACGCGGTCGAGGAACGATCGTTCTGTCCAATACGTATTGCCTGCATAATCGACCATACCTCCGCTCAAGTAAGCGGCTGGGCCGTTGACATAACCCTGAATGTAGCCCTCACAAAGCGTATGGCTGTCTTCTGTATCACCATCGATTCCAAACGAACCGTAGACGCCGTTGTGCATAATCATGCCTCGAGCCTCCATGCTACCGTTTCTCCACATCAGTTCGTGAACACCGATGAGTCCTGACATGGGTACGATGGTTGCAAGGTGTGGATTTCCGAATGTTGCTGCTTGCCATGGTGTAGAACCGTCGTAGGATTTTCCGATAATTCCAACCTTGCCATTTGACCAAGATTGGGTGCCGAGCCATGTTACAGCGGCATCGATACCACGTTGCTCATCGGTACCCATCAAATCCATGCAATGGTTTGATTCACCGGTTCCAAACACCGAGACCTGAGCAACTCCGTAACCATGTGGAACATAATTCTCAATGAGCATGCGTCCCAAACGATTCGCAGGTGTCGTGGCATCAACATCTCCGTCGCTGTAATAGGGACCAATTTCGGCAATAACTGGGACTTGACATTCCGGGCTCAAATTTTCAGTTGATGAATAATCGCATCCTTCGATAACTGGCAACCAGAGACCACGATGAACTTCTGCACCGCCAGCGGCACCTGCGCCTCCATCAGCGAGGGTGATGCTCGGTACTGCAACAAAAACAGATTGAACTGGGCCGATGTCGTATGTCCCATTTTCTGTGACTCTGGAAAACACATCACTGTTGTCGTATTCACGATCCGAGCGATTCCAAGGCTCGGGATAAATTTCATCGGACGAATCATCGGCGATGTTCTGTAAATCCTCCCCAAAACATCCTGAAAGGATGGATGGGAGAAGGAAAATCAACAACATCGAGATGCTTCGCATTATCCTTGCGTCACAAAACCGACATAAGACGCTTTTTGCCTTATGCTACGTCTTCAGATTCTCGTGCTTCAAGCTCGGCACGGACTTCGTCCATATCCAAATCTTGGAGTTTGGTAATCAAATCCTTGAGCGCTTCTTCTGGAAGAGCACCGGGTTGCATGAACACACCAATTCCTGCTTTGAAGGCGATTGTTGTTGGAATGGAACGGATACCAAATGAGCCTGCGAGCGCTTGCTCAACTTCTGTATCGACCTTCGCAAAAACGACATCTGAGAATTCCTCTGAAACACGCTCGAAGACAGGGGCATAAGCACGACATGGCCCGCACCACTCGGCCCAGAAGTCGATAATCACGAGGTTGTTTTCCTCGATGATGCTGTTGAAAGATGCCTCTTGCATTTCCACGGTCGCCATATACTAGCCTCACGCTCACAGTATAAGTGCCCATGCATTTCGCCTAAGCCATGAATCGACGGATTGATGTGCTGTACAGTCAAGCGTCGGACATGGGCAGACTGATGACAATCCTGACCGCATTTCTGTTCCTTAGTGTTCTTGTGGTCCCACAAGGTGTTTCAGATGAAACAACAAACGACGATACGTCGACAGCTACCATTGTCATTTCAGAAGTTCTTGCATCACCAAATGGGATGAAAAACAATGAAACGTGCTCAAACTGTTACAACGCAACCGACTGGAACGGCGACGGTGAATACGGTAAATTCTCAGATCAGTTCATTGAATTACACAATCCAACCGACCAAGCCATCAACATTTCAAATTGGGTGTTGGACGACATTGCTGACGGAGGAAGCGCTCCTTGTCAGTTGGCACGCAACACCATTCTGCAGCCCGGCGAGTATGTTTCCGTCTTCATTAACGCTTCACGTATCGAGTTGGATTATTACGACGGAGATACCGTGAATCTTTACGATGTGGAGGGAACGTTGGTTGACTCGTTGTCCTATCCTGCCCGAGATTCATGGTACGGCAACTCCTACATCCCACTCGACAATGGAACCATTTGGAAGGTTCGACCGCCCACACCTGGGTACGCCCAAGACGAATCGTTTGATGTGGCCCAGAACATGATCGGTTGTTTTGGTATCAGTGATGGCGGGTTCGTTGAATCCATGCTCCTCAAGGGCCGAGTCGTCACAATGAACAACGAAGCTGATGTCATTAACGAGGGTCGTGTTTTGGTTCGCGATGGCAAAATCGAGGCTGTGTGGGGCGGAGATAACATTCCACAGAACGTTGATTTGACCGATGTTCAGATCGTTGAAACAAACGGTACGATTTACCCTGGATTGATCGATTCACACAATCACATGCATTACAATCACATCCCACTGTGGGATTTCGAAGTTCATACCTCTGTCAAATCAGAGGAGGGTGGTTACTCAAATCGAAACCAGTGGAAAAACAATCCAAACTACAAGCGCGATATTTCGTGGATGAAGACGTTTGTTCAAACAGCCTCAATGTGGAATATGGCCGATCAGCAAATGAAGTACGCTGAGGTCATGGCGGTCGCTGGAGGCGTCACAGCCGTTCAAGGTTCACCATCGAGTAACACCGATGCGTGGGACAGCATGCTGTCACGGAACATCGAGTTGTACAACTTTGGTGGCGATGGCATCCACACCAAGGTCACGACACTCGAATCCGACTACACAGGAAGCCATATCACATCTGGAAACAGTAGTGGAAGTTTGAATGCCTGGTACCTCCACCTTTCCGAAGGTGTCGATGAATCAAGCCGTGCTGAATTCGATATTCTCGTTCAGAACAACCTCTTAGTCGGCGAATTGGTCGTCGTCCATGGGACTGCACTCACATCCGCTGAGTTCCAAAAGATGGCAGAAGTTGGTGCCGACCTTGCATGGTCACCCCTCTCCAACCTCCTGTTGTATGGAGACACAACCGATGTGGTCGCTGCTGATCAAGCCGGCGTCCGAATTTCACTTGCACCTGATTGGGGGCCAAGTGGTTCGAAGAACGTTCTACACGAATTGAAGGTCGCAGACATGTGGAATACCAACAATCTCGATTCCTATTTTTCGAACTACGACCTTGCGACCATGGTCACAAAGAATCCAGCACTTGCCAACAACTGGGATGATTCAGTTGGAACCATCAATGCTGGACTTTATGCAGATCTTGTTGTTTTGGATACCTTCCATCAAGACCCCTATCGAAACCTTATCGAAGCCATCGATGCGGATGTTCGACTGACCATCGTCAACGGACAACCTGTCTTCGGTGACGTAGACATCATGTCTGAGCTCAAAGGTGATGATTGGGAACTTGTAGAGGGGCCTGGTTTCAACAAGGCAGTCGATGTTACCGATCGGTCTGTCACGGAGGGAACACAATCATGGTCGAGCATTCTCGCAGATATGGAAATGGCTATGGCGCTTAATCCTGATGACATCGCTGCGACATGGTCATCGAGCACAGACAGTTATTCATCCATGCAAAGCAACGTTCTGAACAATATTTTCACAACCGGCGATACACGACACTTCGGCATCATTACACAATCCGCACATGCCAACACCCCCATCGACTTGTCACACCTGGAGGAGTACTACGAAGATCCCATCAACAATGGTGAACGGACTGGCGTGAACGTTGTTCTCGAGCCTCAAGACAACACCGGAGGTTCGACCATTGACCCGGTCGATGAAACACCAACAGGAGAGACGGGTCAAGAGAACGAAACCACCGGTGGAACTGAAACTGGAAGAGATTCAGAATGCCCACCAAACTGCATCCTTGGCGAGGATGTTGAAGATGCTTCATCTGAAGATTCATCACTCATCGGCCCTCAGTCACTTCTTCTCATTCTCGTCGTGTTGCTGCTCGTAGCCGTCGGATTGTTGACAAGAGGAAGCGATGAGGATACTGACCTTAGCGCAGACCAAACGGTCATAATAGAAAATCAGTGGGATGATGACATGAAAGATGTCGTTCCTGAATTCCCTGCACTAACGCCTCCACCATCTTCGGAAGAAGAGTGATTATTGCAAATCCCAAACTGGACCGTCTGCAGTATCGGTAACCACGACACCAAGGGCGTTGAGTTGATCTCGGATTTCATCAGCGCGAGGCCAATCCTTGTTGGCACGTGCAGAGCTACGTTCACTCAACAAGGCTTCGACTTGCTCCGCAATTTCTGCTTTACGAGGGTCTTCAATCGGTTCTTCTAGACGGACAGCGGGTGATGGGAGAATACCAAGAATGTTTCCAGCTGTTTCTTCCAACCATTCCTTCGCATATGTTCCAATGGCACGCTTGTCTTCCTCATCCGAGCCGAGTGTCATGAAGTACTGGAGTTGCTTCGTTGCTGCGAGCACTTTCGCAACACCTTCACGGCTGTTGAAGTCGTCATCCATGGCTTGTGCAAATCCTTCAGCCAGTCGCTCCAACAGTCCAAGGGATTTTGCGAGCGGGTCGGGGCTTGCCATGTCAGGCTCAGGAAGTTGGTGCTGGCGACCATCGGAAGACATCCGCAATGCTTTCTCGTACACTTGCAAAATCCGGTCGTGATTTCGCTGCGCATCGTTGAGAAGTTGTTCGTTCATGTCGATTGGAGAGCGGTAATGCGCGTTGACAAGAGCAAGCCGCAATACCAGCGGGTCAACCTTCTGAATGATGTCACGAATGGTCCAAAAGTTCCCGAGCGACTTGCTCATTTTTTCACCATCGATGTTGACAAAACCATTGTGCAACCAGTAGCCTGCAAGCGGAGCATGCCCGGTATGACATTCACTTTGGAAGATTTCAGCTTCGTGATGAGGGAATCGCAGGTCATGCCCTCCACCGTGGATGTCGAACGAGGTTCCGAAGTGATCGAGACTCATTGCAGTACACTCAATGTGCCATCCTGGACGCCCTTCACCCCAAGGTGAAGGCCATGTTGGTTCGTCAGGTTTTGCTTGTTTCCAAAGTGCGAAATCCTTGTGGTCTCGCTTTCCAGAACCCGTCTTTTCGACGCGGCCACCTGCACCTTGTCGTACGGCATCGATGGATTGTCCCGTCAATTGCCCGTACTTTTCGGGTGCCGAATCTACGTGAAAATAGACGCCATCATCGGCTACATATGCGTGACCTTTCTCGATGAGATCCTCGATAATGTGAATCATTGATTCAACGTATTCCGTACATCGTGGATAGTGATCGGCTCGAAGAATGTTCAATGCGTCCATGTCTTCATAGTACGTCTCGATGTTTCGATCGACGATGGCCTTCCAGTCCTCTCCTGATTCAATCGAGCGTTTGATGATTTTATCATCGATGTCGGTAAAATTCTGTACATAATCAACGTCGTATCCTGATGCTTCGAGCCATCGGTGAATGAGATCGAAGGCGATGTAACACCGTGCATGGCCAAGATGACAATTGTCGTAGACTGTAACGCCACAAACATACATCGAGACTCTTCCTGGCGATTGGGTTGTGAAATCAACCTTTTCTCGCCTGCGCGTATCGTGCACTCGTAACGGCATGTGAACAAATGCCCGGTGTCACCACTCTCACTTGAAGATTGATACGTGATTACGTTGAGGAGGCACAGAAGACGATGTTCGATTTGAAACGAGGAGACGGTATCGGCATTGGTTCCTACGTACTTCGTGATACACGATTGGTCAAATTGGCTTGGATTGTTCCTTTGTGTTCCATCATTGCTGCCGTCGGCATTCATGTCGCACTTGGAAATGCACGAGATGTTCCGTTCTTCATTTCAGAAGCAGATTATCCCGGACCTGAGCGATTCGTGTTTACGATTGGATTGTTGGCATCTGCTGTGTTCCACTTCATGCTGACGCTTCGATTGTACACTTTGTTCAAGGATATCGCACGAAGAAAACTCTTGCGAGCTGCGATGATTCTTGGTATCGCAAGTTCTACGCACCTTGCAATTCTTGCATTTGCCGACATGTACGACCACCTTGCACTTCACGTCTACACCTCCTTGGTCGTGTTTCATGGAGGGTTTACATGGGCAATCCTTGCCCACTTTTCCTTACCCCACCCGAACAAGACTGGAAGAGCGGTACGATTGGTTTCACTTTTCACTGCATTTGTATCACTAGCAACGATGACCATCGTCATGAGTCGAGGTATCGAAGAACAAAGACGAGTCTATGACATCCAGCCTGAGATGATTCCCCTGGATGATCTTCAACCGTGGATTGATGTAGCAGCTCCGGCAGAATTCATCCTGTTCTTTTCACTGCTCGGATGCCTTGCATCGTTTTCATGGGACATCGTCAACAACGCCGACCAGGCCAAGGATTCGACGATCGAGGCTTGAGAGAGCAACGGTCAGAGGGTCAATCCCGTCGGTACCAATCGTTTTCCATACAGAGACAATCATTTCACGATGTGAAAGAAGATGACGTATCGTCCCGACAAACTCACATCCAGTGGTTTCCAAGCCTATAGCCATCTCTGGACCCCAGAGGCCTGCAAACAATCCTGTTTGTGGACGTTGCTGCAATTCTGGTGCTCCGTTTTCATCGATGCGAACGATACAATTGTACTCGACGATTGTTTTCTTGGTCGTCTTCGGACGTGGTAACTCGTGAGAACGAGAGCGTCCGCCGCAGGTTTCTGCAACTGGACATTGATCGCAAATCGGATTGCGTGGCTTGCAAACAAGCGCACCCAATTCCATCATCGCTTGATTCCATTCACCTGGCGCATCAATGACGAGATGCTTGTCAGCAAATCGTTGAACATCCTTCATCGATGGTTCCTCCAGGTTGGATTGACGAGCCATCACTCGACGGATGTTCCCATCAACGCATGCAACAGGTTCTGAATACGCAATTGAAGCCACAGCTGCGGCTGTGTATGGTCCAATCCCAGGGAGTTTCAGAAGTTCATCGTACGTCTTCGGAAGCACACCACCATGGACTTGGACAACTTCTATCGACAATGCATGAAGGCGGCGTGCTCTTGAGTAATATCCAGCTCCTTGCCAAAGAAGAAGCACATCATCAACACTCGATTCGGCCATTGAGGAAAGCGTTGGAAAGCGTTTCAAGAGGCGTTCATGATAGTCTATACCGCGTTCCATTTGCGTTTGTTGAAGAAGAATCTCAGAGAGGAGAATGGACCAAGGTGAAGGGTCCAATCGCCAAGGAAGTGGTCGCTTGTTGCGCTCGTACCAAGCAAGCAGTGCCTCTTGATTCATCGGAAATCAACGTGTGATCAAGCCGCTTTGGCTTCTTCGATTTTGGCATCGTTTGCTTTGATTTGCTCCCAGACCAATTCTGCAATATCTTTGACGTCCATTTCCGCATCGATGGCTGACAAACCGTCTGTCACCATGGTGGAACAGAACGGACAACCAACTGCGACGGTATCTGCGCCAGTTGAAGCCAATTCCTTTGCTCGAATGATGTTGACACGGTCGTTCCCTTCAGGAACGTGTTCTTCCATCCACATTTGAGCGCCACCAGCACCGCAACAGAAAGAGCCTCGACCACTACGTTCAGTTTCGATATCAACACCGCCAATGGCATCGCGAGGAGCATCGTATTCACCACCAATTCGACCAAGATAACATGGGTCGTGGTAGGTTACAGAACCATCGTGCTTTGGTTCTGGAAGCTTGCCTTCGTTCTGCAAGTGCGAAATCAACTGAGAGTGATGCATGACCTCGATGTCTTCTCCACCATAGTCCTTGTATTCCTTTCCAAGCGTATGGAAACAGTGTGGACAAGAAGCAACGACCTTCTTGACACCTAACTCGTTGAACGTCTCCAAGTTGGTTTCAGCGAGCATTTGGAACAGATATTCGTTACCGGCTCGACGAGCTGCATCACCACTGCATCCTTCCTGCATTCCGAGAATACCGACATCGAGTCCGGCCTCCTTCATGATGGAAATGGTGTCTCGAGCAACCTTCTTGTTTCGCTCATCGAACGATGCTGCACATCCTGCGAAGTAGATGTATTCGGCAGGTTCAGCGACCTTCACATCGAGATCCGCAGCCCAATCACCACGCTCGTGCGATGGCAACCCGTACGGGTTTGAATCCGATTCAAGATTCTCAATCGTGGCCATCAATGGCATAATGGTGTCCTCAACGGATTCATCGAATTCCATTCGCTCCATCATCAGGTGACGGCGAGCATCGGTCAACTTCGGAACGTGCTCAATGTTGACAGGGCAAACATCAACACATGCGTGGCATGTGGTACATGCCCAGATGGATTCCTCACCAAAACGTGCAATGATGTCCTCTTCAGGAGTTTCACCAGCAAACAATTGCGAAGCGTGGTCGTTGGCATAGTGTCGAACATCGTGAACAATTTGCATTGGGTTGAGCGCTTTGCCACTCGCATAGGCTGGACAAACGTCTTGACAGCGTGCGCAAGAGGTGCAAGCCCACCCATCGATGAGACTCCTCCACGTCAATTGCGTGTAATTGGCTGCACCGAAAGATTCCAAGTCAAGTTCTTCCAATGAGACAGCAGAACCGCTCTCATCCGTTGCCAGAGGACGCATCTTTGCCATTGGCTCTGTGTCGTAGAATGCAACGTTTGGAAGGGCCATGACCAAATGCATGTGCTTTGAAAGCGGAATCAGGAACAAGAACGTACAGATAGCAACCATGTGCGCCCAGTAGGCTGCATTGATGGTTGCTTGAGATGGTGCGAAGGTATCTGCAACCCAAGCACCGATCATTTCCCACGTTGGATGTGGATTCTCACCTGCTTCAACGATGTAGGATGTTGTACAGATGGTCATGATGAGGAGCAGGATGACATTGCCTTCAAGTTGGGACTTCCCTTTGAGTTTCTCGGGCGTGAACAAAACGCGTCGATTCAGTGCAAGGAAACAACCGATCAATGCGCTTGTGTAGCCGAGTTCGACCATACCGTTCCAAATACCATTCAGCGCTTCAGGCAAAACATGTTCACTGAATCGATTGGCTGTAGCCAAATCCAACATATCAGAGGAGAGCATGAGGAATCCCCAAAACATGAGAACGTGCATGGTTCCCGCTACTTTGTCTTCCAGAACTTTTCGTTGACCAAGCCAAACAGTGAGTGTCTCTTTCAGCCGCTTCCCCCAAGAGTCGAATCGCTTGTCTGGAGCGCCAAGGAGAACAAGACGCGTCGCTTTTTGCACTTGATAGGCAAAGAAGGCGATTGAGATTCCACCAAGAACAAGAAGGAGGTAATATCCTTTGATTCCCGCATAGGTTACATCGAGCGGATGTTCCATCATGAATCAACCCAAGCGCATTCAATCCTTCAACCCAACGATGGAATCAATACCAATCCTAATGGTTG
>JAAXIR010000107.1 GCA_012270265.1 Candidatus Poseidoniales archaeon | reverse complement strand
TGTTGACAAATGGCCCATGCAATCGAATCTTCGCTTGCAACTCCAAACACGACAGCGGTTTTTCCTTGTAGACCTAGCATCCGCACCCCTCATTTCGCAGGTGTTACCGGGCACACCACGTCTTTGAGTATTCCCCTTCTTTTGAAGGAAAAACATGGCTTCCAAGAGGTTTGAAAACCAGCGGACGGCGTCACAAATCGTCAAGCATCGAATCGAAATCATCCGAGAGGAATTCGTCGTCGTCCAAATCCATGTCAAAATCAAGGTCGAGGTCAAATTCATCATCGTCATCAATTTCAATCGGTGGTTCGGTTGGAGCATCTGTAGCAACTTTGCCTTTTGAGGAGCGCTTGGAAACACGTCCAATGATTACGAGGAGGAAGATGAAGAAGAGAACGCCTCCTCCGATGGCACCATACAGGGCGAGATCGTCTGTACTCACTTCAGAGAGCCCGGACCCTAGACCTGCGGATTCTTGCTGTGCTTCGACGATGAGGTCAAAGTCGACCATGTCTTTTGAGTCATCAAGTGTGCTTGTTGCTTCAATCGTGATGACATTTCGAATCTCTGCATCGGCCTCGCTCGGAGCACGGATGATGAACTCAAGTTGTTCGGAGACGCCTCCCGATTGAACATCTCGTGCGACGATGAAATCTCCGCTTTGCAGTGTGAAGCCAAGTTGTTCAAGTTCGTTGGCATTGGTGATTCGAATCTCGATGGTGTCGTCCGCATTGCCGTCGTTATCAACTTGGAAGGTAATGGACAACTCCTCACTTGTTTGCATGGTTCGTGAAGACGTGTCAGGAACATCGAGCGTTACGAAACCGTATTCCTTGATGGTGACATCACCTGTGTGGTTTGCAACTTGAGAAAGCGGCGTCCCTTCGACGGGTATAGCCCCCCAAGCAGTGACCGTTGCAGTGATGGTGAATTCGTATTCGATTGATGCATCGGTTCGCTCATCGCAGGAGAAGGTTACAGTGAATGTTTCAGACTCACCTGCTTCGATGGTAAAGGAGTCTTCTGAAATCATCATGTTCACGTAAACGCCATCCCATTCTTCAGAGATCTGGACATTTTCAGCGAGGATTGTTCCATCATTCGTGACTGTGCATTCAACGACTGAATCTTCGTACTCGCCTGGTTTCACTTGTAGTTCTGGGTCATCTCCACATTCAAGCGAAATGCTTCCCACAACTCCTTGAGCCGCAGATGGCATTGGTAAGATGCTTGCAAGGAGCAGAAGCCCAAACAAGGTAGCCAACGCTCGTTCCTTGCCTGCCATGTCAATACGAAGTCGAAGAGTTTCATGAATGTGATGGATGAATCTTCAACCAGCAACGTCAATCTTCAGCATCACCATAGAGCGCATTTGGCACATCGACATGACATTTCCAAAGCATCTCTTCATCCATACCCGCTTCGATCAATTGTTGTGTTCTCTTTGGGACAGTCTTGGGTCCGAGAACAGCCCCTGGACGACGTGGGTCATCCATGTAATCCGTCTCAAGCATGAAGCCTGTTTTGTTGTTCTCGTAACTTGCAAGCAACGGATCGAGCGCCCCTTTTCCGACAAGTACGCTTGAAGTTAAACCACGCGTAATGGATTCATCGATTTGAGGTGGGGAATAATGTCGAATCAACCGATGGGTTGGCAGGTTGGCTCTTGATGCCATCTCAGACAAGTCTCGATAGGTCGACTCCAGTTCGCCCTCGACATGGAGTTGCAAAGGTATCCCTTCACGTGCTGCCAAGGTCATTGTTTCTTCAAGCAAGAGATTGGATAGGTCCCACACTTCATCCGAAACATCCCAATGAGGTCGGCCAACTTCGCCAATTGCATGAGCTTGACCTTCCTGGACGAATTCAAGCGCCGCATCGATGCTATCGCGATAGTTTTCACATGCCCGCTCGAGTCCTTTGTCCCCATCCTCATCCATCCACTTAATGAATTGATGAGCGAAGGCTGCTGGGTGTGGACCGAGAACAACACGGACGTGAAGATCGTGTTCTTTTCGAACCTCATTCGCCATAGCAATAGTGTCAGCATATGTTTCTCGGTGCTCGCTCAACGAGGTCGGAGGCGAAGAGAAATCGGGACAATGAACGTGAACGAGATGCGTCCCCCCAACGTTCTTGAAATCCTTAGCAGCATCAAGGAAGCGTCCGTTACGGTTGAGGTGGAAATGGTTGTCGAGAATCGGTCCTTTCCAAGGCCGTTGAGCATCAACCATGCCAATTCCTCAGAAGCTGGAGATGCCTAATTCCTTGAATTTGGATTGCCAATATACGGCAGCCATGGCCACCATCTTTGGATGGCGCCCATCGGTAACGACGCATCGGCCGTTTTCCCAAACATGGAGAACAAGGTCATGGCGTTCGTCATGAATGATTCCACAATCAAGTCGGTCATCGTAACGACCTTCTCCTGCTCCGAGTGCCCCGGTAATGGATTGAACTTTGATTGGTGTGTTGAAGTAGAACGAGGCAATGATTGGCCCGTACTCTGTCTTGAGCCCAGTATCGTCCTTACCAAGTCGGAGCAACAGTTCCTTTGCAGCATCTCTCGCTGCTTCAATACGGTGCGTTCCATGGACAGTGATTCGTCCTTCAGGATCGATGACGAGTGTGGCCCGAGGTCTTCGAAGCGCTTTGATGACCATCTTTCCGACACGCTGACCTTGGAGATGCTGGACAACAGCATCGCCGTCAATGGGTTCAGGTGCGACGAATCGAACGAGTTGGTTCTCAACCGTTACGTCGATATTGCCGCTCATTCTTCCTCCTCCAGTTGTTCCGATGGGCCTGTTGATGAAATAATCTCCTCTGGTTGGGGATTTGAATTGAGCATTGCGAGAATGGCAGGTCGCCATGTCTGAAGCATTGGCAAGAGAATGGTCGCCTGATTACCATGCTTTGCTCTCTCTGCGGCAAGAGCCCCTCGAAGTCGCTGCGCAAATCGCTCATCACGCGCTTTCGAAAGAGAAGTATTGATCCGTGATTCTGTTAGATCCCACCATGCTGCCGATAGAACGGATGCGGTCGCCATATCTTTTGGTACATTTTTTGGAGGTGGAACCGCATCAAAGATTCGTAGCTTCACTGCTTTTCTCCACTTCTTTCCAATACGTACCATCGAAAGCAGTTTTCTCCAATGTGTCGAGACCTTTGCTTCCTGTGTGCGCTGCTCTTCCCATGCCTCATCGTCGAGCGTAGGTTCGATGCAATACACTGGACGTTCGTGACGCAAGGCGAGTCGATGCAATCGTCGAGGTTCAGGATCTGGGAAACGTCCTGTTTGAATTTCATCCAGTTGCGTCAAATCTTCGATTAAGGCAGAATCTAGACCTCCGCCTAAGAGCGCAGAAGCGAGATTGATACCTGGCGATTCTTTTTCTGATGCTTCTTCAAGTTGCCAAACATCTTCGATTTCAGGACCTTCGAGCAGTGCTAGAGCATGCCATTCGATTCGGGGCCTCAACGATTGTGGATGAACGGTTGTTGGAAGGACACCATGCAGGACAATACGGCCTCCATCTGGATCCTCCCAGACGATGTCTTCCCAGGACAATTCCACACTCAAGTGGTCACGTCCTTCACTGGTTGTTCAACCAGTCTTGCAAGGAGTTGACATCCCAACCTTGGTCAAAGTAGCCTTGAATCTCTTCTTGCGACCACTGCGGGAACTTCTGCATGGCTTCAGCCATCTCAGGACTGACGTCCGCAGGTGGTGCTGCAGGTTGTTCGTATTGACCAGGAAGCGAGGCATATGCCTTCGTGTCTTCTTCATCCTCGTAGAGATAGTCGTCCGTGTTGTTGTTACCACGTCGCATGACGACCAAGCCAACGATACCCATGACGAGAATCAGACCGATGAGAATGACGATGATCAACATCAGCATTCCAGAATCATCGCTTTCACTCGCAATCTTCACGTTGAAACTGTCACCACTGCTCGAACCGTTGTACAACAATTCGCCGGTGACATCGTCGAAGACGAGATAGTACATTCCAGTGGTTGGATTGACGAACGACTCAAGCGTCACTTCGACATCGACTTCACCATCGATTTCGATAAGCGTCGATGTCACCGTTGTCTCAGTCACTGGGATTCCACCGTCAACGACCGACTGAATTCGCAAGGTCACCTCGCCTGCCTTTGAACCAGTATTGACCACTTCGATGGTCAACGTCATCGAATCGCCAACTTCAGGCGAACGTGGCAAAAGGTCGATTTCCTTGACGGAGTAACTTGCCTCTTCGTAAATGAAGTTGTACAATGAATTGTATCGTGCTTCACCAGAGTAGATTGGTGCAACGGATCCATCGCCGGTCGGACCGCCACCAAGGACAGGAGAACCTGCTGAATCAGCTCCAACAACCCAGAAGACAACCTCGATGTTGTTGATTTGCTCTTGTGTCGGCAATTCTTGGTCGATGGATGGCCACAGGTCAACACATTCTGCACTCGCAGCGTATCCACCTGCTACAGGCGTCAACGAAAGCGGTGCG
Organism: Candidatus Poseidoniales archaeon; assembly: GCA_012270265.1. GTDB lineage: Archaea > Thermoplasmatota > Poseidoniia > Poseidoniales > Poseidoniaceae > MGIIa-L2. The sequence continues at coordinate 8,011 of JAAXIR010000107.1, read as the reverse complement.
GTGAGTGGGTCGATTCCGTGGATTTGTCCGTAGAATGGCCATGTTACATCGTTGGTCGGATCAACATAGAACTTCCATGCAACGGATACATCACCTTGGAACAACGCTTCCTTCTCTTCAATTTGCAACGAGATGTCAATACAACGGAAGTTCGAGGTGGAGACGGATTCTACGAGAACCGTACCTGCTTCATCTCGTGCGGTCCAAGTGTTGGATTTGACCGATGGAGCGTTGGCATCAACCTTGACAACGAATTCACCACAACCGAACGAGGTCGATGTTGCACAGAACGCTTCTGTTGTATCGACGGCTCCATCAGGGAGATTGACCAGTCTGAATTGATACGTGTATTCGTTTGTCGATGTTGGTGCAGTGATGTTGATGTTGAACGCACCACCCTTGAACGTGTGGTAGGTCGGTTGGCCGTCTTGTTTGGTACCATCTGCACCGCCAGCTCCGTAGGCGAAGTATTGAACTCCGCCAGCACTGCTTGACTGAGCCTCAAGACGGGTGACCTCCAATGTGAGTTCCATCTCAGGCAGGATGTAGACACTGTCGAGAAGTCCGTCGATGTACGCAAATTGTCCTTCGAATGCGACTGTGTCGCCAGGGTAGACGTATCCTTCACGAACATCGGACGTGAATGGTTCGCTTACGTCACTGAAGTACGGTGTGATCATTAAATCGTTCACGGCATCAGTGCGGACATCGAGTCGAATACCGTCTGAGTAGTACCATTGTGTGATTTCAGTGGTTGAACCGACAATCTTGCGCTTGTCGTTTCCATCCAAATCAGCGATCGAAATGACAGGGGATGCAAGGCTTTGCAGTCCGACGATTCCCCAATTAATTCGGATAGGAAGATCGAGATAGAACTCATCCGTGAACGGATTGACGAGATAATCGCCGTCCATTCGCAGGAGTTGTGGACCATCCGAGTCTTCTCCTTCAGGAACGATGGTAATGTGCGGGCTGTCTGTCCATGCTGTTTCGTTTCGTGGGAAGTAATAGAGGGTGAGGTCGTCACGGTCGTTGGTCAAATCGACCTGAATGTAGTCGATGTCTCTCCAACCGTTGCGGTCTTCCGCCTCGACAATGAGGTGGTACTCGTTTCCGGCATACATGGTTTGGTTCCAGTCGCCTTCGTACGATGGATGGTTCGAATTGAGCAAGGGTCGTCCAGCAGAATTCTCGATGTTGAACTTGAGAATCTCTGGAGATCGAGAAGGCATTGATGCGTAAGTAACCTCATCGTTGAAGATTCCAAATGAACCTCCATCGATGGCGTTTCCAGCAAGATCATAGCCTTTCAGATACATGCTCACACGGCCTACGGGGTCTTTCTCTTGGTTGGCCAAGTCGTTGTAATTGCCCGTGTAGTTTGCAGTTGGGTATTCACCGTCACCCGTCAAAGCAACCATGGCGTATTCGCTTTCGTCTGCAACACCGTCACTGTTTGCATCGTGTTGGTACTCGACCCAGTAGTAGAGGTCGATTGTTGCTGGCAAATCTTGGAAATCCGTCACTCCGACCTTAATGTATTGATTGTTGGATGGAATGACCCACGTATCGTCGACAAGACTGCGCCAATTGGATTCGTAATTTGGATCAACTTGTCCGTTCAGAACCTTCACCGAAACAAGCTCTGGTGCGAATTGATCGATGGTGAGGTTGAATGGGATAGCACAATCGCTGTCTGGGCGATAAACACTCGTCGGACAAACGGTGTCGCCGCCTTCATACCCGGTTATTCGGAATCGATAGTAATGCTCACCTGCGGTGGTTGGACCCAAGTCCATTGTGTAATCGAAATCACCACCGATTGTACCGGTTTGGTTATCGATTTCAGTCCATTCAAAGACAGGCTCTTCTCCAGAACTGTTGATGCTTCGCTCTTCGACCACAGTGAAGTAACTCAACGGATCGGGCGCAACATCGAGTGCTTCGAGTCGCACGCTTCCGGTCATTCGAACGTAGCGGTTTGTGTTTCCTGCATCAAGATCTTGAGAAACGCCTTCTTCGTTGATGACGTTGAATGCTGTAACACCAGCATCGTTCTCAACAGCGTTTCCACCTGCTGGAGCGAGAACGATAGCATCAGGCAAACAATTGACTACATTGGCAGCAGTGTGCCCAGCATCGATTCGAACCACGTGTGTGTCTTCCACTCCGTTGTTGACGGTGAATCGCCAGGTGATTTCCTTTCCTTCGGTGATGTCTGCGGCCGAAGAGGCTTGCAGAGTGATGTAACCGTTTGAATTCTCAACCTCAGTAAATCCGTTCAAATCCGAGTAGGAGAGTTCAATCGTTCCAGTCTCCGATTCGAAGATGAGAGAAGCCTCTTGGAAACTCGATCCAGTGAGTGAAGAAACGGTGTGCGACGAGACAATCTCGTAGATTTCTCCATTCGGGTAGAGGCCGATTGGGTTTCCAACCAAGGATGCCGTTGTGGTGTATCCCGGAGAGGTTGAAATGGAGAGACTTGAGAACGAAACACCGCCTCCACTGGTAGCATGAACTGCGATTGGAACGGTTGCATATCCAACAGTGGATGTTGAGAGTGCAACACCTTGTGCGAGTTCTTCAGCAAAGTCGTTGGCTGTTGAGAGGTAGTGCGTGACATCGTAGACAACGTCAAGTCCAACCAAATCGATGGTTGCGCCACTACTTGCGTTCAGGCTTTCAATGCTGAATCGGAATTTCTTCCATCCGTTCCCATTGGCGTCAATGTGTGCAGTCGGCGTAAGACTGCTCTGCATGAGCGTATTGATAGCAGATGTGAGGTTCATCTCCTCTGGATACATCTCCTGAGCACCCCGAGTCATGTTTCCAATATCACCTAATGCAACTTCTTCCAATCCAGACATGAGTTTCCAGGTGAATCCTTCGTTGGTATTGGTTGTCGAAATGATCTGGTTGTTGTCGAATCCAACTTCAGCAGCGAGGATGGTCGAGCCTGCAGGGAGCATGAATTCTCCACCGTCGACGGATCCAGAGAGGCCAAGTGTCAAGCTACGTGTTTTTGCGCCATAGTGTACGTTGTTCACATCCTTTGAACTGATGAACATCGTTTGGCGGCCAAACATGTCAAAGGCTGGCTCCGTGAATGCATACTCGACGTCTCCGTCATCGGCAACATCGATTTCGATTTGTTCTGCATGGTGAGCGAATTCCAAATCGAACCACATTCCTGCGACGTTGCACGGGTTCTGGTACGAGAGAATCGATGTGAAACCAAAGGCTGAATCTGGCATGCCGGCTGTTTCACCGAGCGTGTACTTCACGCCATCTTGCATCATGACATCATAACCGTTGATGGAAACAGAAATTTCTGGAGATTCGGTACAATCGTCTTGAATCATCGGTGTAATCGATGCAATCGGATAACTGAAGTGTGATCGATCCATTGCAGGCGAATAGGAATGATCGGCAATCTGTGGATTGTACATCATCAAATCGCCAAGACCTTGTGAAGCCCAAACTCCGTTTTCAGGTGGATTTGGAGAGATGACGCTCTGATTGAATCCAGTTCCCACTCGAGTTCCGATGGAGAAGCCGTGGAAAATTGGCGTAGAGAGTTGTTCCGGCCCAGAATCAAAGTTGAATCGGAAGTCAACCGTTGGATAAGTCGAGGAGTTGATGCCCCATAATTCGTGAATATCTCCAACCAATCCAGACATGCTGTTGCCACCATCGTCCATGACCACTTGTCCAGTCAAGGAATCGAGTACATCAACGGAGAGAACAGCCGTCGAGGTTGTCTCAGCTTCAATGGCCAGAATTCCGTAGCCGTTTGGATGGTTTTCGCCGCCTTGGACATTCGGAAGGATGCCACGAACGCCCATCCAACCCGATTGTGGCAGGGTGCTTCCGAAGCGGAAGTTGTCGATGTACCATCCTGGCATGGAGGTCGTGTTGTAAATCGAATAACCGCTTGTAGCCGCAACATCGTTGTACTCCAAGACAAAGCGAAGTTCGACGTAGTTGCCCCCGTAATCCGATAGGTCGATTTTGATGTTGGCCCATCCAGTCGGGTTAAACGCTGAGATGGAGGTACCGGCAAGCGCATAGTCGTTGAACGATACACCGTTGCAGCGACCATCGATCTTGTTGTTTGCACCTTGGTTGCCGACTTGGTAATATCCTGAGCCAAAGGAGAGACCTGTTGAGTTCTGAATGTCAATATCTATGTGGCCCCAAGGTGAAACGCCTGGGTCGAAGAACGCTGTTGGAGAAGAACGCATTTCGATGTACGCACAGTCAGGGTAACGGTAGGTTGGGTTTGTTCCTGATGTTGCATGCGTCATCAATTGGTGGAATGAATCGAAGTAGACGGATGGATCTTTGATACCAGCACTGGACAAATCAAGTGTTGGAGAGTTGAGAACCTCCTTGAACGCAATGTTTCCGTTGTCATCCGTGTAATCGTTGTCAAAGAGACCTGTCCCCCAGCAGTCGTCGCCAGATGCACAGTTCGCAGGGAGGATGGCGCCACCGAAGAGAGAGCCATGGGACCATGGTGCGCCTGAACTGAGTGGTGGGGAAGTGGCATCCATGAAGCCAGCCATATCGCTCTCGAAATCTGTGAGGATTCCTTCAGCCTTCAGTGACACAGGTGTTGAAACAGAACCGTCTTCGAATTGGAAGTCCTCAGCCTTGGAGAAGGACGTGGTCTGTCCGTTGTAGTTTGGATTCCAAACACGCGGCATGGTTTCGGTGTCAATTCGAGTGTGAGCACCATGAACTGCAGGGTCTGAACCAACGGCCATGCTTGCAGACGTGATCGATTCGCCTAGAGGCAAATCAATGGATCCATCGACGTTGTCGGAATACGTTGTTGCATCGTTGAGCAGAATATCCACTTCGCTCGAACCTGAGCTGAAATTGGAGATGTTCGCCCCGCTTGCAAGAGGGGTCAAAACCATCAACATTACGAGGAAGAGCGCAATTTTTGTTCGTCGGTTTTCATTGGCCATGGTGTCACCTAGACCTTGCGTACCAACACTGGACTAAAACTTCGTCGCTCTGTCGTCCTTCTCCTGTATAGTTCAAATGCCAAAAAAAAAGCGACCATTGCCCCTTTTGACGCTAAGGGTTCATATCATATGGAGACATGCGACAATCATGAAACCATTCTCAACCGAACCTGTCACGCTGATTGAGGAAGTGTTCCCTCAAGACACGAATTCATACGATACACTGTTCGGAGGACGCCTGCTCTCCGTGATGGACAAAGCAGCAGGTATTGCTTGCTCCAAATTTGCGCATCGTGAGTTCGTCACCATTTCCATCGACACACTGACGTTCAAGGCTCCTGCCAGACAGGGCGATCTAATCGAAGTCACAGGACGGGTTGTGTTTACGAGCACACACACCGCAGGCGTGAAGGTCACCGCTTGTGCCATGACAAAATCCGATTGGGAAACGCGTGTTATCTGCGAGGGCTATTTCTTCATGGTCGCAATCGATTCCATGATGCGCCCAATCCCTATCCCACAACTGGAGCCAGCGAGCGATGAGGAAAAGAAGGAATGGACCATCGCAGAAGAGATTCGCAACAATATGCTCTCCAAACGGAAATCCGCATAAGAGCATTGATGAAAGAATGCTTGGTGGGCACAGATATGCCCGTTTTGAACATTGCAATGGTCGGTAGTGATGACCTTGCAAGAGAACTTGCAAAACCGACCGACCAGCGAGACGTCCATACCTACGTCCACAAAGAAACGGTCGATGGCCAAGCACGTATCCTTTCTTTGATTCGGCCGGCAAAATATCCTGAACGCCTACGCCCCTTGCTCAACGCATTATCTGCAGCACGAGCGGGACTTATCGAAGTCACCGCCGTTGATGCAACACTCGGAGAAGCCTTGGTAGCTTTTGCGAGCGCTGGTATCGAGCATGGCGTCGCTGTATTGGCCCCGCCTCAAGGAGAATGGATCGATGAGGACATGGTCAAAGCATTGTTCAAGCAAGCTGGTTTGTCCAACTGGACGTTCGAAAAAGCCGATGGAATCGATTTACGCAATGCTTTCTTTGAGATTATGAATGCAGTTTCAGACCTCTTGGCATCCATTGAAGAGCAACCTCTTGTCGTTCCAATCGATCAGCACTTCAACGTCAAAGGCATTGGTTTGGTCGCCATTGGATACGTCCAATCTGGTGTCGTCAATGTCCATGATGAAGTAACCATGCTACCGCACGGTGGAACAGGTTCTGTAAAGTCCCTTCAGGTCATGGACGATGATGTGAATCGAGCGGGCGCAGGCGATCGAGTCGGCATCGCTCTTCGAAATGCCAAGGAGGAGAGTCTCTCCGGAACGTGCCTCATCGTCCATCCAGAAATTGACGATAAGAAAACCAACACCTTCCGTCCACTTGCTCTCGAGAATCATTCCGTGTCTTCCATGAATTTGAAGGTCTCACCGTTTCAAAAGAAGCAACTTGCTGTCAGTGATGTCGTCCATGCATCCATTGATTTGCAATTCAATGTAGGTCGGGTCGAATCGGTTGATGGTGAAACGTGTGTGATTCGATGGGAGACACCGCTCCTGCAACGAATTGATGATGCTTCGGACGTCCTCATCGCTCAACTTGATTCCAAGCCACGGATTATGGGAAGCGCCAAACTCAGCAAGGTCGAGTAAAGCGGCGTCGTTTTATGCAACCTCGAACAATTGTCTTCATGGTCATTCTGAGGGATGCATTGATAATAGGTGGCTCAAACTGCACCATGGGATGCAGACGAGAGGGCGCAACGAACGCCTTGCGGAGTCTGGGGAGAAAATGGTTCTCCACGGCCTGCGCGTGGCTGGCGAAAGCGGTCGAGCGAGAGCCAGTCTCGGAGAATCGAGAGTCTCGATTGAGTTCAAGAATGGAAACTGCATTGACATTCGTTACGACCAAATTGTTCGAATGCAACATCACAACACGACGCTCGTGCCCGGATGGGTCGGGTTTGTCGGACTCTGTTTGTTCTATGCCTCTTGGCGAGTCATCACACCTCCAAACATTCGATTCGGCGTTTTTGTTCTCGGTCTCGCCATGATTTCCGGGTGGGTTCTCACAAAGCGTCCAACATTAACGCTTGATACCAAACTTGGTGATTGCCATGTTCTTCATGCCATTGATTCTCGATTGCTCAAGTTCTCGACGATGATTCAGCGAATGAACGATGGCTTGACACTTGAAGAGGCTCGAATCGGCGTTGATCTCCTCAACGAGGACACAGAATTTCCAAGACAAGCTGCAAACGATGCGGCACAGGCTCTCCCCATTCCAGTTCGGGATTTGGAACCCTCACGTAGTCTATCGAATTTCCTTGGCGATGTTCGTACGGATGACGGAGAATTCGAAATCGATGAGGATTTACCCCGTTGGGCAAAGGACAACATGAATCAACTACCACGGACAATGGACGAACTAGAACCGAGACAACATGGAATCATTGAACGTGGACGGGCCAACATCGGTACACGACGCGGAATCAACAGTCCGCTTGACATCCATTCAGGTACGAGTCCTTCTCATAACATGACGACGCAGTTCCAGGGCGATGCTCCACTTGGAATACCTATGCACCAACAACCGATGAGCTCATCGAGAATGATTCGAGAGGCGACGGGTAAAAAATCGGAAGCAATCGAACGGACCTTCACTCCATTACCGAACGAGTTCCTACCGAGTTATGTTGGCCCTGATGGCGCTCATATTCCATCCACAGCAGACGAATTCAACTCACCTGACATCCCATTGCTGGATGCTGAATTAATTGAAGAGGAACCTGCTCTTTCACTTGTGGAGCAAGGCCTCATCCGCCATTCAACCAGCACCAATGCAGCAACGAACAATGCATCTACTGTTCGCCGGGATTCCAAAGGACAGCGCAAACGGTTTCAAGTCCGAACCAAGCCAACGCAACGAATTGCTTCGTCTCGGAAGAAGGTGGGTCAGGAAACCGGTCGAATCTTCTCCTCAATGATGACGAGGGTCCGAGAAACGATTTCCAATC
>JAAXIR010000276.1 GCA_012270265.1 Candidatus Poseidoniales archaeon | reverse complement strand
CCAAGCTGCAATCGGAAGGGCAAGAATGATTCCATACTTCCAAAGAACACCCAAGAAAGCGAACAACATCCCGTAGACGAGTGTCGCAAGTAAGGCAGCAATGAGTATTGAGAACCATACACCTAGATCTGCGAATCTGAAGAATTGGTCACCAGGTCCCATGAAGCCTGATACGAGTGCAAGGAGGGTTCAAACGACGAGAAGCTAGGGCCACACGATGGCGAGATATCGAAGCATGAGTGACAGAATAATTTCGCCTCGAGCGATGGGCTTCGCCGTCATGTATTGCATCGTCCCAGAAGTCATTTCTTCTCGAATAAGGCCCGTTGCGAGGAACAATGGTATGAAAATACTCAGTAAGAAAACGAATCAGAGTTTACCGATTCCAAGAATGAAGGCTCGATGTTGCGCGACCTTACCGTACCGATCTGCATCTGGGGCTTCAGCGACATTGGGGTCGGCATAGACGAAATAGGTGCCACTGTTTGCATCATAGACAAGAAGAATGTTGCATGGGATGCCATCGCCATTGTCGTCTTTCTGGCTCGGTAGCAACGATGAATCCGTACAATCGCCATCGTTATCGTACCCTGTTTTGACCGTCGAAGCATCGGAATAATCCCAATCATAGTCGTCTTCGTTAATGTACTTCGATGCTGGTTCAGGTTCGATTGGAGGCGACAATAATCCAGGGTGCGACATTGAATCATAAATGTCCGTACCATACTTGATCTCTTGACCGTTCACGTAACCATCTCCCTCCCAGTCGTAGGCATCACCATCGTTATCGATTCCTACAATAGCAGTATTCATCGCATCGAGGTAAAAGAGGAGTACGACAGAAATGGCGAGGAATCCAACTCCCAAGACAACCCATGTGGACAAACGTGTACGGTATTGCCGCATGGTAAATTCAGCAATCGCTGTAGCCTTTCGATCGAGCGAGGTCCAAATGGTCTCACCACGTTTCTTTTCCATCACCGGAGCCCTCCTGTGAGATAGCCGAGGATGGATTGAAGGTCATCATCCGGGTTATTGATGACCATGACATCGTGCTCGTTATCAACGATGATTCGAGGCAAGCGCTTGTGGAATTCACCGAGATGGTGTGTGAAAATTTTCAGTTTGGTTGGACTCGGAAATTGCAAACCATGGACGACATCCAAACTCAACACGTCCTTTGCAAGTGCTTTCGCATCCTTGCATTCGATTTCGATGGTATGTGGAATGTTGTCCAATTGTTCCCGGATGGCATGGAGATTTCCAATGGCTAGCAGGCGGCCTTGGTGCAGTATGACGATTTGTTCCGTAATGCGTTCAATTTCGGAAAGAATATGGCTGCTTAACAAAACGGTTCGACCCATTCGGCCAAGTTCACGAATCACGTTCATGATGGTTGTCCGTGCAAGAGGATCGCATCCTTGCAGTGGCTCGTCGAGAATGATGAGATCTGGGTCATTCACGAGCGCATGAGCTATTTTTGCCCGCTGACGCATACCTTTGGAATAACGTCCGATTTTCTTGTGCATGACATCGGTCAGCCCAACGAACTCCAGAACGCGCTCAGCCTCTTTCTTTGCTTCATCTCTTGTTAATCCATGGAGGCGAGCGAAGGTGGAAACGAACTCATGCGCTGTCATCCAATCGTACATGTTTTCATTTTCTGGAACATAACCAACACGGGCGTAAGGAGCTGGATTTTTCCAAGGATTGGTTCCGAACAAGCGTACCTCTCCTTGCGTTGGCTGAAGTTTCCCCATCAAGAGTTTGAACAAGGTCGATTTCCCTGCACCATTGAGACCGAGAATTCCAGTTACACCCCCGCTAAGGGCGAGCGAAATGCCTCCAATGGCCTGGTAGCGCCCGTAGGTCTTGCCCACGTTGTTGAACATCACAACCGGTGCCTGAGGTTGAGGCACCCATTGTTGCTCCTCAGCCTTCCCTTCTTGGGCAAGATCTGGAATCATTCACGGGTCACCTCCATCGAGGATACGCGGACACTGAGGACATACAGTGCAATGGCGTTGATGGCGACAACTGACGCTAGAGACCAAATCCAAGGGTGGTCATAGACCACGTTCGTTCCGATCAAGGCTTGCCCAACATGGGCCACTGAGTCGTACGGCGAAATCAGGTAGAGAATGGAACGGTCAAACAAACCTTCGACGATGGCTGCAAGTGTTTTTGTCCCCAAGAGGAGGGCAAGTAGGGCGATTCCGGGAAAGAATTTCCCACGTGAAACAGAAGAAAGTGCTAAGCCAATACTCGTGTAGGTAACCACCAAAAGGAGGGCGCAGAACACAGTTGTGAGAAACATTGGAAACGTGTCCAGAATCCACGCCCATCCACGGCCCATAGCGAGGATGTCAACGAAGTAGTACAGAAACAGGGTGCCAATGATGATGAACGCTTGAATCGTTGCTACGGCGAGGTACTTCATACCAACATAGTCTATTAGGTTTATGGGTCTGGAAAAATACAGCG
>JAAXIR010000013.1 GCA_012270265.1 Candidatus Poseidoniales archaeon | reverse complement strand
ATACAGAATTAGCAGAATGTTCTCAAATGTACTCTGCAGAACAATGGCGTTGTCCGTACGTTGTCTTTGTCGCTGTTGCTGTAGTATTTTTGGGAGACCACACTCGAGCTGAAGTCCTTGAATTCCGCACACAGTACAACAACAACTTCCTCTATGTCGATGATTTGGACATTAGTATTGCCGAAGAATGGGAAGTTTCTGCAACACCATCGTACTTCCTTGTCCAACCTGATGGTATTGTCGCATGGAACAGCAACGAGGCCACAAATTCCATCGGATGGGACCCGAAAGAGGAAGCATCCACACCGCTCAACGGATTCGACGACGGATACGTTCAGCTCAATGAAGCCATTGAACAACTAACAATGCTCAACAGAGGTGAGTAAGCATGAACGAGTACGCTATCCTTTCGATTCATGGTGTTCTCATTCTGTTCGGTGTTTTGTTGATGACACCAATGGGTTCAAGCCTCGCTGCAATGTTCCATTCTCGCTATCCTTCGACAACCACACGTCGAGGCCTTATTCTTGGAGGCTTGTTGTTTGTTTGTCTGGGTGGATTCACAGTATCTGCCCAAACACTGTGGATGCACAACAAACTGTCCGAGGGCGCAAGTGTCTGTTCTGGAGATACCATTCTCAATTGTGATGGGCTCATTGGTAACGCTGCTTACAACACAGATCCATTGTTGGATCAGCCATGGGGCTTGATTGGGATGGTTGCTTTTACCCTGCTCATGTGGTTCGTCATCACCATCGCCAAGGAGCCAATGTCTTCTGAAACACCTTTGTTCATCAAGGGAGGACTTGGTGCTACGATTGCTGGACTTCCAGTCATTGCACTTCTTGTCAGTTATGAGATCAAGGAAGGGCTCATTTGTCCATTCTGCCCCGTTGCTCACATCACCAACGTCATCGCCTTAATCGGTTTCTTTGTTTTGTTCAAACTGTATGAATCCGACGACTGGGCACCAGAACTGAAGAAATCCTCCAGGAAGTGAAGACTTGAATCGTGATGTTGCAATCGTCGTCATTGCAGTCGTAGCATTGATCCTCGTGTCCTATCAAGCAGGCTACATCTCGTTTGATGCAGATGATGATGCTTCAGATAACGTGGATGCGACACCTGTTGAATCTGGACCAACATCGCTTGACGAGATTCATCCTCTTGCTTCAACATGTCTTGATCATGGTGGATTGACACGTCACGACCACATGTATCTCTCCATTCGAATCAATGGGGAATTCGCAACGATTCCCGAGAACACAGGCATCAATACGGGGACCTGCAACCAGCAAGGTGCCAACATGCATGTTGTACACACGCATTCATCCGATGGCAAACTCCACCTCGAAATGCAGACCAATGAGGATGTTGAACTAGGTGTATTTTTCGACATCTGGGGCCAGCACTTCGATGAAACAGGTATCTTTGACTATCGTGTCAATGAAACCCATGCCATGACCATGAGCGTCCGAGATGCTGAAGGGAATGTCAGCGTTGTTGACAGTTACGATCACTTTATTCTGCTTGAAGGACAAGAGATTTTCATCGATTATGGACCACGTGTCTAAGGAATGAAAATTCCTTCAAAGAAAGTGTCTTCATCCTCGGTTTCGATTTCTTCACAACGGATGATTGTCACGTCGATGCGCTCCGTATCGGTGTAAATCCGACGAAGTTCGTGGAGCATTGCGCGTTGTACATCTTGCTGATCGGTTCCGTAGAGGACCGAGAGGTGGTGATGCTTGTCTCCGTTGACCATGGCAATGAATTCAACCATCCATTCTTTGACGTAGTCGTCCTGCGTGTTCGACTCAAATGTTTCTTCCATGATATGACATAGACGTGATACCTTATCAATGAATGGGTCTTTTGACTCATCAATTTCCGAAAAACGGCATTATTTTCCGATTTTCATCAAGATTTTGTTAGAATTACTCTTCTTCTCTTACCTTTTCCTTCGTTTGGAGGGTGACAAGACCAAGAATTCCAACAGCCAAGAACACCATGATTGGTAAGATCACTGGCAGTTCGGTTCCTTCCTCAAGAGCACTCGATTGGACTGCAAGTTCAACAACACCAAGTGGTTGTGAATTCATGATGCTACGATTTTTGAGGGCTTCCTCAGTGTATTCATGAACAACAATGACCGACCATTCCTCCATGTTTTGGATTGGGTATGAGGCAACAAAGGGGGCCTCTATTGACGCATCGATTGCGAACATTTCACCATCCATCGGGAACTCTGCGAGGCCAACAAGCACTCTGTCCCGGTGCTTTTCACCGGGATTGTCAAATCCTTCAGGGACTGTTTTCTTGTGTTCGACAAAGAGAATCGTGTATTGTGTACCATTGACGATTTCGTTTCCTTTTGGAGGCATAACCGTCACCGTAAGATGCGTTTCGTTGGTTTGAGCCGTCACTGTCAGCTTGGTGTACTCTCTTTGATTCGATTCGGCTCGCAGAATGTCGCCTGTGACGTCGGGCCAAGAG
>JAAXIR010000004.1 GCA_012270265.1 Candidatus Poseidoniales archaeon | reverse complement strand
GGTCCATCATGGTGGGTTTTGGTCCCGCCGACCTCGGTTCGAATCCGAGTCGGGCTACCATCACTGCATCCACATTTCCCGGCCACGCTGCGTGAACATAACAAAAACATGGCCTGAAACCATTGCCGTCCAGAAAAGCAAGTTGAATATTGGATTTCCACTCATTGCCCTCTCCCAAGAATCCATGATGAACAAATAATCGATCATTGAAACAATTGCACCAAGACCACCAACTACACTCAGTACGGTGCATGCAACGAGGGCAGCAAAGTTACGTCGGATAGATCCTATTCCTGCAACCGCTAATGCAAGTCCAAAAACGCCAACTATGAATGAAAATATTATCACGCCCGCACCAAAGCTCGTGCCAGAACCAACGTCGGATTCAATCCCTGATACTTGCGAACCTAGGAACATACCAACAAAACTCAAGAGCATGGTCACAAAACCAAAAATGGTGATGATAAGTCCCATGGACCATCTTAGTGCTGCACCACCTGACACAGGCGGACCGTACATTTCCGTGCCTGTTGTTTCATTATTGGAAGGAATATTCCATTCGAATTCGCCTTCACAATGTGGACATGCAAATACACCTGAAGCATCGTCACCTAGTTCAATCTCTTCTTCACAGTGAGGGCACAGTATTTCGACCACGGGACAGAGATTGTCACACTACGTTTATTTGTTTCCCCGACGCCGTCAAAACAAATACGCAACTTCATCAATCGGTTTGATTTGGTTCGTAACATGGCAATTCAGAACATCGCCGTTCTTGGCGCAGGACAAATGGGGAATGGAATCACACAAGTCGCAGCAGCAGCAGGGTACAACGTGACCATGATCGATATTCAACAGGAGTACGTCGACAAAGGTCTCGCAACCATTGAACGCTCCCTTGGCAAGCTTGTTTCAAAAGAACGCATGTCTCAAGAGGATGCGGATGCAACACTCGCTCGCATCTCACTCTCAACCGATCGTGCAGACTGCGCTGATTGTGATCTTGTTGTCGAAGCAGTTCCAGAGATTGTTGACTTGAAGACATCCATCTTTGCTGAACTTGATTCAATCTGCAAACCAGAGACCATTCTCGCTTCCAACACTTCATCGATCTCCATCAGCACCATCGCTGATGCCACCAACCGTCCAGACAAGGTCATTGGTATGCACTTCATGAATCCAGTTCCAATCATGAAGTTGGTCGAAGTCATCAACGGCAACAAGACCAGTTCAGAAACCAACGCTGCTGTCATCGAAGCATCCGAAAAGATGGGCAAGATTGCACTCTCATGCAACGATTCTCCTGGATTCGTCTCCAACAGAATCCTTTGCCCGATGCTCAACGAAGCCATTCTCACACTGCAAGAAGGCGTTGCAGAACCTGAAGCCATTGATGGTATCATGAAACTAGGAATGAACCATCCAATCGGTCCACTTGCACTCTCGGATTTGATCGGACTCGATACCGTCCTCCACATCATGAACGTCCTCTATGAAGGACTCAAGCAAGAGAAGTACGCACCTGCACCACTTCTTATTCAAATGGTCGAGGAAGGCAAACTCGGTCGAAAGACCGGCGAAGGCTTCTACACCTACTGAACTCAATCTTGTCCAACAAGCTTGTAGTTGTCCGACAGAGGTGTTGCACCTGTTTCCATCGAGATGATTTGCCCATCCTTAAAACGCATGAAGGAAAGGACAGCTTCTGAATCAGAATCGTTGGCAAAGTGAACGATGGAGTGAGCGACACCGACTTCTTCGTTCTCGAACAAGATTCGATCGTTCTCAGAGGTGACGTGTCCAGATCCTGCAAATTGCATGATATCGGACTTACCCATTGTGTGGCCACCAACGTGCGGATTGAACACGAACTCTTCGTGAACAAGCGCATCGAGTGCTTCCTTGTCTCCATTCTTCCAGGCTTCGTTGTATGCGGTGATAATCGACATGGATTTGGCTTATCCAACTAGTGTATAAGCAGAACGCTATATTTGAATGAAAATATATTCCAGACGACATGGTCTCCGGAATCAATTCGGAGGAACGATTTCTCGTCCATCGCTCATCTTTGCAAAGCGACCTTGTTCTCGAGGATGGACGATGTCCGATGGACCCCATGGCCATCCACCAAACTCTGTTCGTCGATAGTCGCTGAAGGCTTGGTAGATCTCTTCAACAGTATTCATGACGAACGGTCCGTGTTTTGAGACGGGTTCAGCGATTGGTTTTCCTTGCAGAACGAGAACACGAACGTCTTCCTTCCCAGCTTCGATGAGAGTTGGAAGTTCCGCATGCAATTCCATCCCATACTTCGGCTTGAGTTTGTGCGATTCGACAGTGGCTGTACCACCATCGATGTGATACATCATTCGGTTGGCTTCTGCTGAAGCAGTGGGGAGTTCGACCGAACCTCCGGCTTTGATCGTAATGAAGTACAGAGCTACCTCGTTGTCTGGATTGTTGGCCCCAGCTGCAGTCGGCTATTATGGTTAGACATTCACTGTCCAA
>JAAXIR010000041.1 GCA_012270265.1 Candidatus Poseidoniales archaeon | reverse complement strand
CGCAAGAGCGGAGATTCTGCAGTGGGCGAAACACTCCCTCCACACCCAGCGTGTCGATGCAAATCACGTTCTTCATGCGACAAAGCAGGCGCAATCGGTGTCTGAGACAGGCCGGGAAGTGATTTCTGAGCAGATGCTGCAATCGATTGAGGCCGAGGTTTTTCTGTGTGTTCAACAGTTTCTTCTGCAACCTCGCCAACCAAATTGAGTTGTGTTCCAGCAGCAAGTGCCCATGGAGGAGCAGTAACGGATTGAGCACCTCGTTCGTCCTGTTCGATTGGGGCAAGCAGTTCTTGGATGGGTTGGTTCTGATCCGATTGTGCCAAACCTTCCAACTCCTGAAGTTCTCCACTCGAATCCGGTTGCGTTGGCGAGGTTGCAAGTGTGTGTGCAATAGCACGCTCCAGCCTCTCTAGAACACGCCAAGAATGACGAAGTCGTACCTCTCGCTTGGTTGGATGTACGTTGACATCAACCTCGTTTGCCGGCACGTGCAAATGGAGGACAGCTACTGGATGTCGCCCCTGCATCAATCGCGTGCGATAACCTCGACGAATCGCTTGATGAAACGGAGTTGAAGCCACTGGGCGGTCATTAACAAAAATGTGAATTTCATCACCTTTCCCTCGAGAAATATCAGGCGCACTGATGTAACCTGTCCATGACTCTTCACCTGGAACATCTGCATCTTGAGAAGGAGGGGATAATGGAAGAAGATTCGAAGATTGACCACCGAGTACATCGTACAGCCGGTCTTCGATGGAAGCACTTGATGGAAGATTGAGGGTTGAACGACCATCAATCGAACATCGGAATGCCACGTGTGAGTGAGCAATCGCATGAGCAACGACCACCTCGACGATTCGAGCGTGCTCCGTTGCTGGACGACGTTGGAAACCAAGACGAACAGGTGTATTTTGGAACAAATGCTCGACAGTGACGACTGTCCCATTTGCCATTCCAATCGGTTCAATCTCTCCTTGGATGCCATCTTCCATCGTGATGCTTCGACCTTCTCGGCCTTCAGGTCGTGAGGCGACGGTCAAACGTGAAACAACGCCAATGCTTGCTAAGGCTTCACCACGGAATCCGAGGGTGTGAATTTCGTTCAGATCTTCCGGTTGACGGAGTTTCGATGTCGCATGACGAGAAAGTGCTAATCCCAGATCCGATTCATCAATTCCACTCCCATTATCTTCGATACGAATCAGGTCAAAGCCACCTCGTTCGATTTCAACATGTATCGAAGTCGAACCTGCATCAAGGGCATTTTCAAGCAGTTCTTTGACCACTTGAGCAGGCCTCTCGACAACTTCACCAGCAGCAATGTGGCCAATGGTCAACTCATCCAATTGTTGAATCCGATTGGGCTCAGTCATCTTACTCACCCTCCAAGCGGTTCTGCAATTGTTCGATTAATGAAAAGGCATCTCTTGGTGATAATTCATCCAAATTCAACGCTGCAAGCTTCGATAGAACGGCTTCCTGAGCATCGGTCATCGATGGAGCCTTTGGCTCATTCGTCTGCATTGCAGCAGCTGCAAAGTAACCAAGGAGCGATGACTGACCCTGTTCACGCGTGCTTGGTGCACCATCGCGTCCTGCTTTTGCACCCTGAGCCTGTTGTTCCAAGAAGGCGAGGAGATCCGTGGCTCGTTCAACCACGTTCCGAGGTAATCCAGCGAGTGCTGCAACTTGGACCCCGTACGATTCGTCGCATGGACCATCGGCCACGGTGTGCAAGAATCGGAGGGTGCCATCGCTCTGTGCGACTTGAACGTGAACGTTTGCAAGCCCGTCGACCTCCGAATCAAGTCCAACCAATAGATGATAGTGCGCTGCGAAGAGACTTCTCGCTCCAATTCGATTGAACACATCTTCTGTGACTGCCCAAGCGATTGATAGCCCGTCAAAGGTTGATGTTCCGCGACCAATTTCATCGAGCAGAAGAAGTGATTTCGATGATGCCCGGCGGAAAATATGGGCACCTTGGATCTTCTGCATCATGAACGTGGAACTCCGTCTTCGAAGATCGTCGCTCGCACCAACGCGTGTGAAACTCCGATCAATCAAACCCAATCGTGCCTTCTCAGCTTGAACAAAACTACCTGCTTGAGCCAAGATACTGACCAGAGCAACCGTTCGCAGATACGTCGACTTACCTCCCATATTGGGCCCCGTAATCAGCAAAAATCGGCGCTTGTCATCCATAACAACATCGTTTGGAACAAATCCTTGCTGGACTTCTAACACGGGGTGGCGTGCCTGGCTCAGCATCATCTTTCGACCCTCTCCAAGGACTGGTTTGGCCCATGAGCGTTGTCGAGCAGTCGATGCAAAACACTGCAAGACATCGATGGCTGCTACCTTCGAAGCAATCTGTGCGAGTTTGTTGGCATGCTGTCGAACACCATCCCGCAAAGAGCAGAACAAGGCATACTCAATACTCTTTGATTTGCTCTCTGCGGTAAGAAGGAGGTCGTCTTGTTCCCGCTAATCATCCGTCACAT
>JAAXIR010000008.1 GCA_012270265.1 Candidatus Poseidoniales archaeon | reverse complement strand
CAAGTTGATGTCGACCAGCAGTATCGACGATGACCAAGTCTGCAGCAGCACATGCAGCAAGACCATTGCGAACAATGGTTGCAGCATCTTTCTCTTCGGGTTCACCATAGACCATAACGGTCGAATCTTCGAGCAGTTGCGATAATTGGGCATAGGCACCCGGACGATGAACGTCAGCCTCGATAACTGCTACACGCAGACCGTGTTTCTTTCGATACCACTCGGCCAACTTTGCCGTCGTTGTTGTCTTTCCTTGACCATAGAGTCCAACCAAGAGCAATGTTGCTCCGCGTGGTTGGAACTCATGATTGCTACCAAGGAGACGAACCAACTCAAGATAGAGGATGTTCATTGCATGTGTTTGAAGATCGAGCCCCGGGCGTGGCTCTTCTTCCCTCATCCGTTCTTCCAACCGATCAACGATTTCTTTGGTTTGTCGAACGTTGAAATCAGACTCTTGAAGTGCTCGACGAAGACTCTTCGTCATTTCCTTGAGTTCTTCCTCGTTCAAACGACGCTTGCTTCGTAGAAATCCGAGCGAACGGAAAATCCCACGTGAGAGGCCTTCAAGCGCCATATATCGTCCACCAAGCCTTCTCCTTTCAATCCAACGGAGGTTTATTCATCGACAGGAACTTCAAGTCGAAGGACATCGTTTTCGAGTTTGGCTTTGACCTGAGTTGATTTTGCTGGTGATGTGGTTGGAATAGCATGTTCGCGCCCATTAACGCCAACATAGAGAATTCCTTCCTCACTGCGAAGCGACAGATCATCTCTTTCCAAACCAGGGAAGTGCAAATGAATGATTTCAACACCATCCCCTTGTTCAACATAGGTTCCTCGGTGAATCGAGTGATTTAATCGTTCACCGACTGCGTAGGGTCCAAGTTCCTCATCAAGTGAGGATGGTTCTCCGTACAAGAGTTGACCGTACGTGCGCAATCGTTCTAAACCTTGTACTTCGGAGTCGAACAGTTCCATTGTTGTCACTGGTATCTCGAGTGTTTCTTCCAATTCCGCAATGTGACCTTGCTCCTCGGAGCGACGTCGTTGTAGGAACGGATGGTCGAGTTCAGGTGTAACTCGGTTGACCAAACATCCTGTAACGGGCAAATCGTATTCACTAAGAGATTGGTTGGCTCGGACCGTTTCATTTACGCCCATACGTTCTGGAATCGTCACCAAAGTGAACGACGTTGTGGATGGATCGCTGAGAACACGACGAACATGCAAAACACGGCGACGGAAACGCTCAAGCTCTTCTTTCATGGCGTCGCTTTGTTTTCGTCCAAACAGCATCGATCGGACACCGCCAGAGACACGCATCATTCGCAGCCATCGACCCGACCATGCCTCAATTAACTCCGGCAAGGAAAGGAAGCGAAGTGTGTGACCAGTTGGCGCTGTATCGAACACAATCACGTCCCATGATGGATTTTCTACGTGCTTTAGCAGCTCGTCGAAAGCGATAGCCTCATCCAAACCAGGTAAGACGAGTTCGCTGGAGTC
Organism: Candidatus Poseidoniales archaeon; assembly: GCA_012270265.1. Taxonomy (GTDB): domain Archaea; phylum Thermoplasmatota; class Poseidoniia; order Poseidoniales; family Poseidoniaceae; genus MGIIa-L2. The sequence continues at coordinate 1,008 of JAAXIR010000008.1, read as the reverse complement.
GACCTCTTCTTTGATGGATTGCATCTCATCTTTGGCAGATTGGTCAAACATTCCGCCAAGTCCACCTAAAGCAGCGAACGGTGAAGTCGACATGCCAGAGAGACTTTCACCGAGTTTTGGCATAAACGTCGATAACTTGGCTTCAGGATTTAATTCCAAGCCAAACAATCCTGGTACACCCTCAACCGGCGTTGGTTCTGATGATAGATCGACCCCAAGGGAATCCGATGTCGAGTGAGCCGGGTCACTCGAAACGAGCAAGACTCTCAGACCAGAATCTGCAAGCCAAACAGCTGTCGAGGCAGATGTAGTGTTTTTACCCACTCGACCTTTTCCTCAGAACAACAACATCCTCGCCAAGGTTCTGACACATTGAGGTGGTGTTTGAACTCATTGCCTCCAATTATTGCTACCCAACTTATGTAGGCGAGGCATCAGGATGTCACGTGGTCAATGATTTTGTCACATTCCAAGTGGCTGCAATATGCGGTCTCATCGGGATGACCTTGGGTTGGCGAGGTGTCATGACCAAGTATTCAGGATTCTATGATTTGCCAACCGCTTGGAATCAAGTCTTCTGGGGCATTTTGCTTGGTGGTGCATTCGCTTCATATGCAGATAGTTCGCTCTTTTTACCCTACTATGAAGCGAGCATCAGCGGAGAGCGAACAGCAGAACTCAACATCATTCGACTCTTTTTGATACCACTCATTGCTACGATTGGGATGCACTTTTTATTGCGTCGGAAACGTGTAAGAAAAGGTGGTTCACAGTCGACGAGTGGGTGGGCACTCGGCCTAGCTGTTGGTGGTATGCTTTCCATTGTATTGATCACACGAAAAGTTCAATCAGGAATCACCGGACCTGTCGATGTCCTAACCATTTTGTTGATTGGTTTTTTTGCACCTCGGGTTGAAGCGGTCATTACTTCATACCACGGAACACTTATGCTCAGGGGAAAACGTTGGGGGGCAATCTTTCGAGCCACATTTTGGAGAGCATCCTCGC
>JAAXIR010000105.1:461-2526 GCA_012270265.1 Candidatus Poseidoniales archaeon | reverse complement strand
GCGAGCAGTGAGGAAAGCCGATCTTTGTCGATGACTGCAGGAACACCGGTATAGTGGCGTTCGTGTTCAATGACAGGAATTCCACCACCTCCACCGCAGATGACGACGGCTCGTTGTTCAACGAGGGTTCGTATGACGTCGAGATCAAGGATACGTTCCGGCAATGGACTTGCAACGACACGCCTCGGGCCATGAACCGTCGTAGCAATGTCCCAGTCATGCTCCATGACCTCTCGGGCAGACAAGCCAGGTCCAACAGGTTTCGTAGGCAACGCAAAGGCATCATCCTGAGCATCAACCAAGACTCTTGTCAAAACAACTGCAGTACGCTCGGGCCGATGGCGATGTTTCAGAATGCTGTTCAATTGGAGGGAAAGTGTGTGCCCTATCATGCCTTGCGTAGCAGCAACCCATTCATCCATTGCATGAGAAACCTCACCATCCATCGCCATCAATTCACCGACTTGCGGACCGTTCCCATGCGTAAGTACAACCGACCAACCCGCCTCAAGCAGATCCACAACATCGCTCATGACCTTGGCAAGAACCAGTGCATGTTCGCTATCATCTGAAGAGCCAGGCGGTGCCAGAGCATTCCCTCCAACTGCGTAGACAACGATTTTGCTCACGTGTGCAGTTCGCTTGGGTCCTGTTTGATGCTTTCGCCGTTCCGTTGGAACAATACCCCCTTTCCATGATTGAACCAACAGGTCCGACTCCAAACATGATATGTGAGAACGTAAACGGGGAGACATGGCCAAAGACATCTGGATTGGTGATGTGCAAAACGGCGATTACGATGGACAAGAAGTGGAGCTCAAGGGATGGATTAAGCGAACCCGTGGCTCCAATAAAATCCGCTTTGTTGTCTTGCGTGATTCAACAGGAACCATTCAATGCGTCGCAAAGCGAGATGTTGTCGGGGATGATGCCTTTGAAGCCGTTGCGTCCGCACTCATCGAATCCTCCCTCATCGTCCGTGGAACGGTCAACGTCGATGAACGAAGTGAAGGAGGACATGAACTCGTTGTCTCCGGAGTTGAAATCGTGGGTCCTGTCGACCCGGAACGTCCGTTCCCCATCACAGAATCAGCCATGAAGGCCGCCGATGGTGGCGAAACGGAATTCCTCCTTGACAATCGGCACCTCTACTTGCGAACCAGCCGAATGACAACCATGTTGAAGATGCGTTCCTCGGTGTTTGGAGCGATTCATTCCTACTTCCGTGATCTCGATTTCGTCGAATACCAAGCTCCAAACTTCGTTGCAGGAGCTGTGGAAGGGGGTTCAACCCTCTTTGAGGTTCCATACTTCGGCAGGAAGGCCTACTTGACCCAATCCTGGCAACTCTACGCTGAGGCAGCCATGCCTGCACTGGAACGCCTCTACACCATTGCACCATCATTCCGTGCAGAAAAGTCACGCACACGACGTCACCTGACGGAGTTCTGGCACGCTGAAATGGAAATAGCTTGGGCAACCAACGATGAGGTCATGAACCACGGCGAAGGCGTTGTACGCCACATTGCATCGACGTTGCTCGATGAGCGAAGTGAAGAATTGCAATCGCTTGGTCGTGACTTAGAACTCATCGGACGATACGCAGATTCGCCGTTCCCAAGAATGCGCTACGATGAAGCCATTGAGATTCTCCAAGGCAAAGGGGTGGATGTTGAATGGGGCCAAGACCTTGATTATTCGAAAGAGAAGATTCTTACACAGCACTTCGATGTGCCACACTTCTTGACGCACTACCCTAAGATTGCGAAACCATTCTACCATAGAGTCGATCCAGAGGATGACAAGTACGTACTCTGTCACGACCTTTTGGCCCCGGAAGGCTATGGAGAAATCATTGGAGGCGGAGAGCGTACATGGTCCGAACAAGAAATTCTCGCTCGTCTCGAAGAAGAAGGAACACCAAAGGAGGCGTACCAATTCTACATCGCTACACGCAGCTACGGAGGCGTTCCGCACGGAGGATTTGGCCTTGGAGTCGACCGAGTTTGCTCTTGGCTCAGTGGTGCAGATCACATCCGTGAAGTCATCCCATTCCCACGTGACT
>JAAXIR010000105.1:0-450 GCA_012270265.1 Candidatus Poseidoniales archaeon | reverse complement strand
CCCGCCGGGTCACACACTGAGGATTCACAATCCCACCCCTCCCTGCACAAGGTTCTCTACTTGTCTGCGACTACGTCATCCATAGGCTCGCTGACGATGGACATCAGGTCGTAGCAGTGGACATACGTATCCCAACTTCTCTGGCTCATCGCTCAGAAGTAGTTTCTATAGAAGCAGATGCAGCGAACTATGTTTCCACTCTTGAAGAGAGAACCATTGTCATCAACATGCTTCCTGGGAGGATTGGACATCGTATTCGAGAGCATCTTGTTCGAGGGGGCCATTTCATCGTTGATCTGGCATTTACCGAAGAAGATCCACAGACGTTGGATGCATTGGCAAAGGAGCACAAGGCGACCATGATTTGGGACATCGGAATTGCGCCCGGTTTGTCCAACATGCTTCTTGCACAGGCTCAACGTGAGTTGGGTCACCTCGATGAGTTAAGCA
>JAAXIR010000165.1 GCA_012270265.1 Candidatus Poseidoniales archaeon | reverse complement strand
TCCATAGTACTTCATAATGGTCAGCTCGAACTTCAGTGGAATGCAATACAGAGCATCTTATCCTGACACACTTTTCAGCACGTATCCGAGATGCAGATGAAGCGGTCTTGGAGGCAAAAGAAGTCCTCGGCCAAGCCCATGGTCTTGCTTCAGCGAACGATGGTGACAGAGTTCGAATCGATGATGATGGCGCTGTCACCATGCTCAAGCGAACAGACAACGGCTGGACTCAGCACAATCTGTCGCATCATTGAAAGAGTAGGAAACGAAGGCGAGTATATGCATTCGAAGAAAGTCGCTGCAGTTCTTGTGCTGATGCTTTGTGTCTCACTTGCTCCACTCGCCTCAGGCACATCAGGACGAGCAGCGCCTTCATGCTCCTCTGAATCTACGACAACATTTGCTTCACAGGTACCTGTTGATGATGGAGAGTGTGTCGAATTATCGCTTGGTTTGTTGACGCCTGGCGATGTCTATGAAATCACCGTACTTGTCATCGACGATGCACTCGATGTCCTGGTGTTTGATGAGGCAGGTCTGCAACCCTACCTGCTCGGTCAATCCTATCGTTCGGCCTATCAACAGATTCCATCGACAGAATCCGCCAACGGTTCGTACGAATTCCATTGGAAAGTTCCGCTTTCTATCTCGGAGAAATCATGGACCATTGTTGTCGACAATCTTGCCCACGATGGCGATCAAGGAAACGGTGACCAAGGCGGCGATTTGGGACGTGTGTCCATTAGCGTTACCAAACTTAACGATGGACAATGGACGTCATACCATGACCTCGTTGGTATCATTCCAAACGGACATTTGACACTCCTGGAAGGTGATGACCTACGCTTGGAAGAGGGAACAGCCGTATCCGTCACAGCTTGGTCACTGGAAGGATTCGGAGATGTCTATCTCCAAACCGAATCCATGAATGCGAATTATCTCGCAGGCCAATCCAATGTCGCACTAACAGGTGCTTCCCTTCTCGGTGTCGATGGAACTGCTTCATTCAACTGGATTGTTTCCGCTGCCTTTGCCAATCAACCGTTGAAACTCGTTGTTGACAACACCAACGACCCTAGCGGACAAGGCGATGGGTCAACCAATTTGCGCATAACGATTCGAGTTGAATTGGTTCCGGTGATGCAAGCCTCGTTTGTTGCTGAGAATCAGACCGTTGAGTTGGATACGCTCCTGAATTTCGATGCATCATCTTCGCCAAACAACTTGCAACAAATTTCTCAATATGTGTGGGATTTCGATGCTTCCGTTGATTCAAACAACGACGGGGATGCCATCAACGACGTCGATGCCGTTGGCATTTCAGCCAACCATTTGTGGACTACGCCGGGCGTGAAGACCGTCACACTCACGGTTTCTGGACAACTCGGTTTTGACCGCTCACAACTCAACATCACTGTTGTTGATGTCACAGATCCAATCGCTCGAATCAGCGGTTCTACTGGGTCGTCTGGAAACTCAGTTACAGGAGGTTGGCAAGTCGAGCGCGGTGAGACGCTCACACTCTCATGTGCGACCAGTTCAGACAACGATCAGATTACAGCATGCTCATGGTCCGTCGATGGTAACCCTTACGGGCAGCAAACCACGGCTTCCTTCAACTGGTCTGACATCGGAACGCATGACGTAGGCCTCATTGTTCTCGACCCGAGCGGAAACAGTGAATCAACTTCTGTGAACGTCCTCGTCACCGATTCTACCAAGCCAAGTCTCGATCAACCACTGATTGATGCATTGACGAATCAAGCGGTTGAAGGTGAGGTGACGAGTTTCTTTGTCACCGCATCCGACGATTACGACGCAAATACGGATTTGCGATTCCATTGGGATTTGAACTCACTCGAGGATAGTGACAACAATGGAAACGCCTTGGACGACCCTGATTACATCGGTTCTCGTGTTGATATCGTCTTCGATACAGTTGGAACAAACACCGTCATTCTGACGGTATTTGATGCTTCAAATAATAGCGATAGTGAAACCTTTTACGTCATAGTCAAAGAAGCAGAAGTTGCTGAAACCGATTACGGAATTTTTGCTGTCATTCTGTTCCTCGTGGTTGTTACAGTATCCATTGCAATGATTGGCTATCGACGTTGGCAGGGTACGATTGCACTGAAACTCTTGACCGATCGAGGACTGCCAGAGAACGAGGCACGAGCGCACATTTCCATGGTCAAGCAAACCCAACGATTGCCATTGTTTGCAAAGGCTGTGCAAATTGCTGGTCTCGAAAGTGGAGCCGATGTTGTGTCTCAACAAGAGCAAGAAATGGCTCGCAAGGAGGCAGAACTTCAATCGATTTATGGCTCGGCAAACGAGCCTGAAGCGATGCCTCAGGCACAGTTCGCGCCAAGAATGCAAATGTCTCAAGCGTCCAGTCAAGCGGCAAATGAGGCTGCAGCGTTGTTCTTTGATGACGAGCCTGCACCCGCGCCCAAGCAAACAGTTGCAAACGATTTCGATGAACTGCTTGACCCCCAATCCCGACCAAGTCAAAAACCGTCTACA
>JAAXIR010000053.1 GCA_012270265.1 Candidatus Poseidoniales archaeon | reverse complement strand
AATGTGGCCAGCATGCAACGCATCGTTGGCGATGTACAGAACCACTGGTTTGCCTTGAAGCGATGTCATTTGTAGAGATTGGATGCCCTCTACATCTTGCTGCAAGAGAACTGTGCTTGGTGCATCAACATCGATGACGCGTAATTGGCTCTCATTGGCCATGACCAGGTAGTTCTCAAACAGGGCATAAGGGGAATCGAATTGCATAAGGGGTTGAGCGACTGTTGACGGATCGGACAACGGATCTGCCACATCGTGAATCAGTACGATGGCCTCTCCTGACTGATTGTCCATGGTGGCCAACCAACCTTCCGATGCAACAGCACCCTGTGCAGATTGGACACGTTCAGCAGCAAGTTCGTTGTGCGTTCAATCCCAAGTGATGACAGCAGCTGTCAGAATCATAATGACGACAATGAATGTTCCCGTTTCCTTGCTGGTTGGCTTAAGCCAGGTCTTCGCATAGTTTTTGATTCGACCAAAGAGAAGAGATGCTGAGTGAGCAGGGCGTGTAAGAAGCGTTGCGAGTCGGCTGTTGATGGTTCGTTCATCGAAGAACTTCCAAACCGGATCGTTGGTTTTCTCCATAAGACTGACCGCAAACGTGGCGAGAATCATTCCCCCGATGATGTCGACAAACCAATGGATTCCGAGATAGATGATGGCAAACGCTGTGAGGATAATGTAGCCCAAGGTCATATTCTGGAATCGACTCCATCGTCCATCATGATCGTGCTTCCTGAAAGTGAGCCATATGGCGAACGGAACGGCGATGTGCAACGATGGCATGCAATTCGTGAACGCATCAATTCGTCGGAACCAATCTTCGATTTCAGGGTTCAACGTGTAAGCGATAGCATCCATATCCTCGATGTAGAATCCCGTAACTCGAACATTGAAGAAGAGATAGAATGGAATGGCGAGGAGGTAGACCCATGCAACGCACAATGCGACCCTGTCAGCCATCCAGCGATCATCGAAGTAGGTCACATAGAAGATGGAAGCATAGGTGATGAACATGAATCCTGCAATGTAGAAGTGCGTCATGAACACATCAAGCCATGCCGCTCTGAACGCATCTTGGAACAGGACAACCAAGTCGCCCTCGATGGCATAGATGTACGGCGTCATGTCGAGTCCTGTTCGAGCCATCAACATCCGATCGATTTGGTCAAGCCAATCTTTGGCATTGTAGATGACAATTGCAATCAGTAAGTGCAGCCAATAACGTCGAATGAAATCAACGAATCCACTCAACGTAAGCTTGGCCCATGGCGGCTTGAAATACGGCATCAGGAAGACACCTACGGCCAATGCCGAGATGAGCCAAGTGAGATAGACGCCATCCATCTTGATGCCTCCTAGTGGTACGGTGATGGCTCTTGCTCAAGAAACCTGCACCTGATTTCGTACCGTTACGGTCGAATCACCATGCACCGTGAACGTAGGGTCGGCCACGGTCGGGGTCGCGACGATGCGCAAGATCCCAAATGCGTTCAAATCGGTAAATTCCACTGGAACATCCGCTCTCCCACTCGAACGAGAGTGCGTAGTTTCCGACGGTTCGGACCAATGGTTTCTGCTTTGGATGTGCTTCAACGGTTCGTCGAAGTTGCATGCTCGTCTCGTCTTCGTTTCGAAGAGGTGCACACTTCGCACACGGACAGGCATGGCGCAAGTCATCGTAGGATACCGTGAACGTGGTTCCATCTTCGTAGGTCAGTTCCATGTCGGTGTCGCGTCGTTCGAGACGACGCAATTCAAGGACGTCTTCTGCCATAGTCAAGCCTCAGATGATCTCCAAACTTGATGAACTTGCTCCGTCCAACTGTGATTGAATGGATGCGACGACGTGGGAGAAGGCAGAAGCCGATGCACCTTCTGGTTCGCTGACAATACGATGAACGCCATCATCACCGCCACGGACGAATCCCGGGTCAAAAGGCAATGCCCCAAGGAACGGTACGCCGAATTCCTCTGCTGTGGAACGGCCACCACCTTCTTTGAAAATATCCAACGTGACACTGAATCGACCTTCATCATCGCACGTTGCTCGAAGTGTACGTCCTGCTGGTGCTGCAATCTCGATATCAGAGCCTGGTGTTCCTTTGCCTTGGATGGTGTATCCACTCATGTTCTCGACGACGCCAAGAACGGGAACCTTCAACGAGGATGCAAACGATATGGATTTGCGACTGTCGAGGAGTGCAACGTCTTGTGGTGTTGTCACGATGACCATTCCGTCGATATCTGGTAGGGATTGAGCAACGGTCAATGGTTCATCGGACGTTCCCGGAGGGAAATCGATGATCAGGTAATCGAGGTTGCCCCATTCCACATCGCCAATGAATTGCTGGATTGCTCCGAGTTTGATTGGACCACGCCATACGACTGGAGTATCTTCATCTTCGAGCAGGAACGCCATGGAGATGACTTTCACACCGAGGTGCCCCTGTGCAGGATGGATTCGACCAGCTTCGACGTGCAACTTACGTCCGTCGAGTCCCATCATCTTTGGAACGTTCGGACCGGTAATATCGATATCAAGAATACCAACTTTGTGACCTTGC
>JAAXIR010000189.1 GCA_012270265.1 Candidatus Poseidoniales archaeon | reverse complement strand
TTCGCACGAACGACCGCTGACCATCTCTTGAGCAAAATGAACGGTATTGCTTTGCTCGTTTGCCGAGAAAATGTTGGCTGGCGGCGAAGTATCGACATTCTACGACAGCACGGTCTTGCTGGACGAATCGTTCGAACGCACACGTTCGATGATGATGAAGCCATACACGTGCTTGCTGCATGGCACCCGTTCGTTGCGAACAAGCATCATAGAGTTCGTGAAATCGATTCGACCAATGCTGAATTGTTGCGTGGCCAATATGCGCCTGGTGATTCGCTTACTGCTCAGATACAAACCAGTGGCAGAGGACGCCACGGACGAAGTTGGCAAGACCATCCGCAGTCGTTTAAGAGCTCGTGGGTTCTTGACGAAAAAGACCTTTCTTCCATCAACCTCAAGATGCAGTTGTACGTTGCACACGAAATCAGTCATGCGTTGAGGTTGAACAAACAGCACATCGAACAGTTGAACATCAAATGGCCCAACGATCTACTCCTCAGAGAAACAACAGATCAGCAGTGGAGAAAATTTGGAGGCATTTTGTTCCAGTCCTACTCGAAAGGGGACGATCAGCGCTTGGTCCTCGGACTAGGAATGAACACTGATACCGACAATCTCAGCGAAGGACAAGGGTCTCTTGCTCAGCTCGGAATTGTGATCTCAAATTCAGAACTTTTTGCAATCATGAACGCCGTTGTCGCTTCCCTCTTTGAAGCAAAACATGATGCTCTCGAAGCAGGATGGGAACAAGCAATCAACGGTGAAGTTGTTCTTAGAAAGTGCATCTATAGAAAGAGAAAATGTACGCTCATCGACATAGAATCAACAGAAATAACACTTACAGACGATTCTGGACGCCGTATCTCAGTCGTCGATGATGACCAGATTGAGTGGGTTAACCTTCATCCTCAATGATGGCATCAAGAACAACGTCTTCTTTGTCCTCAACTTCTGATTTTTTCTTCAAGACACCTGCAGTGGTGATGAGCGCACCGAGAATGTAAGGAAGGAAATTCAGGAAATAGACTCGATCCAAATCGACGTCAACCTCTCCAGCAGCACTTAGTTCAAGCGAGACTTTCCATGCGAGTTTTCCACCTTTCGATTCGTAAGTGACCTCAGCGGGCGTAGTTCGGTCAGCAAACAAGGTTTCATCCTCGACCTTTTCATCATCCTCGAAGATTTCAATACGGACCTCCGATCCTTCTTCCGTCACGGCGGAGATTGTGAGTACATCACCAGAGAAAGATTGCGACGTTCCCTCAAGTGGTTCATCCTCAGGATTCATTTTTACAGGAATGTCCCATTCCTGGATAAACAGTGTTCCAATCAGGAGTGATACACCGATGAGCAACAGAACGTCTCCCAACTTCAACGGGGGCGCTGTTCCTCCACCGGCCATACATCGTCCACTCGAGGGTGGGTCAAAAGCGTGTCTTACCTCCGATGAGGCTTTGGTATCCCTAAGCGTTCACGTACTAAGCGAATTTTTCCTGAGGATGTGATTGATACCAGTCCGTCGTCATCGCCTGACTCAAGGACGTTTCTCACCTCATCGTACTGCGACAAGAGAACACAGATGATTGCAAAACCAACATCGTCGGTTCTTTTTTGGAACGAACGGGTAGCCAGAGCCGCCTTGCTGTTACTCGGATGAAAATCGTACAATTTGATTCGATAGGATTCCAAAGGCGATCTTTCCAACAAGCTCGTCAGGTCAACTCTTGATTGAATGGAAGGAGGAAGAGCAATTCCAACCCAGCGGCGCTTAGGCCGCTTGGCTTTGGATACCTTTGCTGCCATGCTTTGCCCATATCGCTCTGCCTCATGTAGATATGGTCGCAACGATTGAACACCCTTTAGAACCAAGGCCTTGACAGACCGACATGGAGGAAACCAAGCCGTTGACAAAAATGTCGCTGCTCAAGGGTCTACTATCCCCGGCGACGTTCCCTCATTTACTGATGATGGCACTAGCGTCAATTGCCTTGTTTGTTCTAGCGAGAATGGAAGCAGAGGTATGGTCCGCTTACGGATTCATCGGCTTTAGTGTCGCATACCTGTGCCTCGCACCACTCTCCAAGAACGAGCGTCTCGGAGGCTTGCTCAGATACAATGCAACCGACGAGTCAAGCGGAAACACCCCCTTCTCCGCACGATTCAAGATTCTCATTTTACCGTTGATTCTCGGATTCGTTTTCATCGCCCTCATCTACATCATCTTTGGCGAGAGTGGTGTTCTTTCACAAGTTGGGTCGTTCCTTCCTGCAACACTTGGCGGTCTTTTCGTTCTGTGGGCGGTTGCTCAAGGTCGATTTTTTGGACTAGCGACCATGAATGCAATCAATGTATCGGAGGAAGGGCAAAGCAATCCTGCCGGATATTCACCGGTTCCATCACTCGTCATGACATCAACGCTCGTCGTTGTTATGACGTTCGCAGTGACTGAAGGACTGCGCTTCGTTTTGGGAAGTTCGTCATTCAGTGTTTGGCCGTATGTCTTTTCGTTTGCTGTCTACGGATTGTGCAGCTATACTACGTGGGCTCAACGAAAGGAAGCTTCTCTTCATTCAGTCA
>JAAXIR010000175.1 GCA_012270265.1 Candidatus Poseidoniales archaeon | reverse complement strand
CACCGAGCGTGCTATTCTCGATTCAGATGAAAAGGTACGAAACAATGCTCTACGCGCCATTCGTTCAATGGATACAGACGATTCACGTGCTCGTAACCTGATCATGAACGGGGCCCGTCATCCGAACGCCGTTGTCCGACGCTCCTGCATCGAAATGCTTCCAATGTTGCTTGTTGAGGACAAACTGCGTCTTGTTGCAACAGAATTACTTCAAAGTGAAACCAATGCCGAACTGAAGAAGATGTTGACTGAAATGACCTTCGATGCTTCGATTGAAGGAACGGAAGCTGAGAAGAACGCCTTCCTCTCTCCGGCAATACCCGTACCAGCTTTGGAACGATAGGTGGCCCATGCGAAAGGAAAAGCTGTTTGGCTTGGAAATGCTCCTCCAGAACCACATCTTCTGGACGCTCCACGAGATGACGACGTGCAAGACGCCTAACGACATGGTTATGAGGGGGTGCTTGGTCGGTTGGACATCGAGGTCATCGCATGATGGACGACAAAGAACTTCAATTCGACCGACTATGGGAAGGAATTACGCCAAAAGGTGTGAACCGAACCAAGGCGCTGAAATTCCGACAATACATCCTTGAGCATGTTCGACAAATGCGTCGACCGCTCAACCGTGACAACGCCAAGAAGTACTGGATGGGCCAACTTCAGGCGGAAATTAAGGATCGAGAAAACTTCTGATGTGCGTGGGGGCCACCTCCGTCTCGGTGGCCTGAACAAAAGAGACGGAAGGAGCACACATGTTCACCAAAACACGATTCGATTCTCTACAACTTCCTGACAGCATCATGCAAGGCATTGCATCCCTCGGATGGGAATGCTTGACAGAAGTTCAACGCGATACGATACCAATCGCTCGCTCTGGTCAAGATGTCATTGGCCAAGCCCGAACCGGTTCGGGAAAGACCGCTGCGTTTGGTATTCCAATTCTCGAGCGATGTCAGCCAACTGGAAGTCTACAAGGCTTGATCCTTGCACCAACACGTGAACTTGCGCAACAGGTCGCGGAAGAAATGAATCAATTGCAAGGTGATGCCGGACTTTCCATCATGACCGTGTATGGTGGAACCGACCTCGAGAAACAAGCAAAGGGACTTGACGACGGTGTTGACCTCATCGTTGGAACACCTGGTCGTGTGATGGACATGTCCGAACGTGGACACCTTGACCTTGCCAAGGTTGAGATTTTTTGTCTTGATGAAGCAGATCGGATGTTGGATATGGGATTCCTTCCGGACATCCTTTGGATTTTGGAGCGAACGACTGCTCGTGAGCAAACGCTTCTCTTTTCTGCAACGTTCCCGCAAGAGATTCTTGATGCGGCGAACGAGTTCACAAACAACCCTGAGTTTGTCATGACCAATGAGGAAGAACTTGATGTTCCGCCAATCGATTTGTACAAGATTTCAATTGGCCGTGCCAACAAGTTGTGGGCTTTGGGTCGCCTACTCGTTCGAATGGGTGATGATGATCAGTGCATTATCTTCTGCAACACCAAGCGCATGGTCGACCTTGCTGTCCAACGCTTGCAGAAGCACAAGTTCGATGTTGCGGGCTTGCATGGAGATTTGAAGCAGAATCAGCGCGAGCGCATTCTCGATCGCTTCCGAGAAGGCGACGTTCGAATTGTTGCTGCAACGGATGTTGCTGCACGTGGAATTGACATTGATGGCATCACCCTGGTAGTCAACTACGATGTTCCATCGGACATTGATTCCTTCATCCACCGTATCGGACGTACCGGTCGTATTGGTCGTCATGGTGAAGCTTGGAGTTTGGTCTCCAAGGACGATGCACATCAGATGGGGAAAATAATTGCAACTTACAATCTCGAAGTTCTAGAGACAGACGCACCTGATTTTACAGATGGTGTGGAGCGTGATACAGTCAGAAAGCAAGACGATTTCGGAGAGAATGCTGACGTCTATGGTTTTGTAAGCATCCGTCTCGGTGCAGGAACGGAACAACTTGGTGCTCCCTTGCAAATTGCTTCATGGTTCGAGCAACATCTCCGATGCGATGCGCTCGCCATCGGAGACGTTCGATTCGAAGGTGACTCAACCGTGGTTGCCATTCACAGCAGCAAATTGGGATTGGCCATGAAGGCGATCCAAATGCATCCATTTGGTTCTCTCAAAGTTGATGCTCAAGTGCTCTAATCATTCCTCTTCCGAAGTTGAGCGATTTCTCCACGAACCCTTTGGCTTCTCTTTTTTGCTCTTTGAATCCAACTCTTCGCTCGCATCTGTTTCAGCCGGAAAAGTTGGCCAGTTGCCTTCAGAATCTTTCCGTTCGATTTCGTATATTCCCAGGGTACCAATCACGAGTCCGAGAACTGCGAATGACCATGCGCCTTGGATCGCATTGTCCCATGTGTTCTGAGCTTCGTAACAGTTTGGTGTGGTTAGATCGCTAAACGCACAGAAATCGATAACACTCTTTGCATCCATCGCAGTTGCGTTGCCGTTGACCCAAAACCATGCGATTCCAAAGAATGCGATCATGATGCCAATGAAGGCAAAATGCTTCTGTTCCCATCGCTTTCGAAAGGTGATGCGCCATTGCTCTTTTTCTTCC
>JAAXIR010000285.1 GCA_012270265.1 Candidatus Poseidoniales archaeon | reverse complement strand
CGTTCGAAGGAACGTCAGGCATATTCCAACGCACACTGTCGTATGCGCCAGCCGGCCATGCGAAGGACTTCGCTTCTTGAGGGCCGATCCCCCCTTCGTTCACGCTGACGTCAACACCTGCTTCCGCTGCGTTGTGTCGTGTAGCTGCTACGGCGTACGGGTTGATGTCACAGGCGTCAACATTCCACCCCAACTTTCCAGCATTGATTGAAAGAGCGCCAGAGCCTGAACCAATCTCGAGAAGATTCTTTGTTCCAAATGGTGGAATGGTCTTCAAGACCTCGTTCAATAAATCTGTGTCTTCCCTTGGTGGATAGACGGTCGGTGGGATGAACAATTCCACGGAATTCCATGTCCGAATTTGACCATCATTTCGATTCAAAAATTGAATCTCATTTTGGGCGTTTTCTGGTTCAAACATATTCGCTCTCAAAGAAAATCATCGAACGGTCCTAAAAGAGCGTTTCTCACATCTGTTGAAGAGAGTTTTTTCATCGGTAAAGTATAAGAAGGGAGGGTAGTTCGGATTGAAAGCCCAAGAAGCAACGTTGGGCCTGTAGCTCAGTCAGGTAGAGCGTCGGGCTTTTAACCCGATGGTCGCGGGTTCGAACCCCGTCGGGCCCGCCTACTGCGCCGCAGTGCAACGTTGAGGGCAGTGCGGGGTGACGTTGGATGGTAGTAAAGAGCGCAACAAAAAAACGGTTAATCGAACTCGGAGTCTCCGACGAATACGCTCACAAACTGGCCACGGACCGCAACATGGCCGACATCAAAAGTATGCCTGCCGATGAAATCGCAAAGATTCTCGGTATCGCCAAAGACAGTGAATCCTTCACCAAAATCATGCAAATTATTGCCGATCAAGGCAACCGACGCTCTCGCATTAAGAAGAGCAAGAAAATCACCATTTCTTCAAAGGCTCTTGATGAATTCGATCGTCCAGAAGCCACCATCCGATTCAATCCTCTGAACCACGAACTTGTTCCCCACCAAGAACTCCTCGGCGATGCAAACATCACTGCTGACGAACAATACGCCATCGAACGAGACGAACTCTCTCCTTGGGGTCTCGAAGAAATGGACGAAGACGGTAACCCTCGCCTCGCAAAGGAGTTGCTGCCAAAGGTCCTCATTTCAGATCCTGTTGTCCAAGCCATCAAGGAGGCAGCGGAAATCGTCGACAACGCTGCTCTAGCAGCCACCCCAGACCATCGCCCGTTGGCGGCCGGTTGGATTGCTGACCGTGTCTTGAAGGTCATGCGCCACTCAAAATCTGCTGGTAGTGCTGTAGCCTATCGCCTCATCGTGGAGGGCAGTTGAACCTGGAGTTGATATTATGCAAGAAATTATTGAATCATTTTTCCGAGAACGAAGCCTTGTCAACCACCAACTCGCTTCCTACAACGACTGTATTCCTTCCACCGACAACCAATTGTCCCGAATGGAGCGTATCATTCGAAACATCCGTGTCGGTACCGATGAAGAAATCATCGACGACCTTGGCGGTTACATCAAACTCGATGTTGCCGATCAAGACATCGTCATTCGAATGAAGAACATCACGCTCGGTGCGCCAAACATCCGAGAAGCCAACGGTTCCTACCACAACGCTTCCCCAATGGAATGCCGACTGCGAAAGCTGACCTATCAGTCACCAGTCACCATCGACTTCACCATCTACCGCAACGGTGTCGCCTCGTTCCCTGAAGAAGGTGTCCAAGTCGGAGCAATCCCAATCATGGTTCGCTCTCGACGGTGCCACCTCCACCCAAGCCACATCGCTGACGGACGTACCCTTGAGCCGACCAAGTCGCCTGAAGACGCTGCGCTTCTTGCCAACCTTCTGCGGGACAAGGGCGAAGACCCTCTCGACCCAGGTGGCTACTTCATCATCAACGGAACCGAGCGTGTTCTCATCTCGATGGAAGACCTTGCACCAAACCGTGTAACGGTTGAAATTAACAAGCGAACCGCAAAGCGAACAGAAGTTGCAAAGATCTTCTCGCAAAAGAACGGTATGCGTAAGCCGCTCACCGTCGAAAAGCGCCGAGATGGTATGCTCATGGTCAAGGTTAGCACTGCTGGAACCACCCCGATTCCTGTTGTTCTCCTCATGCGTGCCCTCGGTATCGAAAACGACCAAGAAGTGTTTACCGCTATCTCCGGTCCACAAGAGACATTCAAGTTCATCGTTGCCAATATCAACGAAGTCAATGACAACGAAGAGTTCGAAGTCAAGAGCGAGCCTGAAGCCTATGAGTGGCTGCAGAAGAAATTCGCAGCTGGACAACAAAAGGAATACCGAGAAGCACGTGTTAACCAACTTCTCGACCGTGAACTCCTCCCTCACTTGGGTGACCAACCTGAAGACCGAAAGAAGAAGGCTATCTTCCTCGGCCGTATTGTCCGCCAAGTCCTTGAGATGGCTCTGAACGACAAGGAACCAAACGACAAGGACCACTACGCCAACAAGCGTGTTCGTCTTGCTGGAGACCTCATCGAAGACTTGTTCCGTGTCTCATCCGGACAACTCGCTCGTGACCTCAAGTACCAACTCGAGCGTCATCACAACCGCAAGCGAGAGCTCAAGATTAC
>JAAXIR010000097.1 GCA_012270265.1 Candidatus Poseidoniales archaeon | reverse complement strand
ATCCTACACCCATGGCAATGGTTGAGAACAATGTAATGATCCCGCCGAGGATGAGCATTGTCTTGGGGAACCCATGCATGTATACCACACTCAGTGCATGAATTTATCATTTTTCTCCTGAACAGGAGCAAGCGAATCTTCAGATATCTTGTGCTTACGGATTTGTTGCAAGCGATGAGGCCCAGACATACAATACGATTGAAAGAACGACGATGAGGATTGTGAAGATGAAGATTCCAATAGCAACCCAAGAACAAATCTTGGCTGCTTTTGCCATTCCGGCGTCAGGATGACCGGGGATTTGGTTTGTGATGTTGAGTGATTTGTTTGCTAGGATGAGCGCGGGTATCGCAAAGAAGATTCCAAGTCCGTAGATGAAAGAAAGGACGATTCCAAGAATGGAAAGGACGAGTGCGAGGGTTGCGTTGGTTTGTGGATAATTTGCGATCATTGCTTGAGGCTGCTGGAGATTCATTTGCTGAGCAGGGGGTTGCATGGTTGACCATTCGTTCATGAGTATATGCAATTTTTCCCTTCGGAGAGTGTTCAACCTCTGAATTCAGCGTTGCAATGTGTTCGACATGCTATGACGTAAAGCCGCCTCAATGTTCTCGCAGGACGTTGCATACCCAAGTACTTTGAGCGAGGTGGTCGTCGATTCGTCCAATCCACACCCTGCAAGGTTCTCAACTCGGCCTTCGGGCGTGTTGTAGTTGATTGTAAATCCATGGCGACTCACCCATCGAAGGAAGGACAAGCCAATGCTACAGATCTTTTTGTCGTCGACCCAAACGCCCTGCATCCTCTCATCCCTGTACCCTTCAATACCAAGTGTTGCTAAAGCTGCAATTACCCAGGATTCGATTTTTGTAATGATATCTGCAACGGACTTCTCATCTTCCTTGTTCCAATGTATAATCGGATAAACAACAAGTTGGCCAGGTCCGTGCCAGGTAAGGCCACCTCCTCGATCGACAGGATGGCTCCTGTAATCGGAAGGAGGAGCGATTCCATCGTTTCTCGCACGTGGTCCAACCGTTACGATTTCTGGATGTTCCAGAAAGAGAATTGTATCAGGAATTTCGTTGTTGATTCGTTGCTGTTGCAATGTGGACATCAATTCGAGAGCATCTGTGTATTCCACGATGCCCAGGTTACGAATGTAAACTGAAGGCTTGCTCGTTCCTCTATATTGTGCAGACGAGCCAAATCCGCCTTCGCCTCGTTCAGTCGATTCCAATTCATCGAGCGCTACTTCTTCAACGTGGACGAGAGGAACCGGAGCAAACAACATTTGAGCAACACGTTCACCTTTCCCTACTGTGAAGGAGTCGCCTTCACCAATCCATGTTGCAAGCACTTTGAGTTCTCCACGATAATCTGAATCTATGGTACCCACTCCATTCGGAAGAATCATCCCTTTCTTTCCCAGGGATGATCGGCACCGAATTTGCCCTTCCCATCCTTCAGGGATGGCACATGCAAGACCGGTCGGTATCATCACGGATGCACCTTTGACAACGGTCGTTTCCTCAAGCGCATACAAATCCCAACCGGCAGCTTGTGCACTCCCTTGTGTTGGAAGACATGCCTCCTGGCTCAATTTTGCGAATTTGACACGGATCTCGGTTCGCATGGTGTTGCCTCTTCAAGGTGGTTCAAGGAGTCTTTGATTTGGTTCCAGTGGAAACAGAGGTAAAATTCGGCTGAAAAATATCACTTTACTTTTCGAAAAAATCGGTACTTATAGAAATCGGTCATAAAAACAGGTTTCTTAGCGCAGTCCCTCATTTCATGCACCTTGTAAAACACGACTTTATGTGCTTCAGGGATGCACATATTTATGTGCCATCTCGGATGGAGGACAAACTCCAGCGCATTGGTGGAAGGTGACAATATGGTAATCGAGCACAATCGAAATGATGACGGAATTGAGATAGACCTATCGCGAGAACACATAGAACCGATGCTCCAAGAAAATTTGGATCGTTTCGTTTTGTTCCCGATCGAGCATGACGATATTTGGGGAATGTACAAACAACATGCCGCATCGTTTTGGACTGCAGAAGAAATCGATCTTGCAGAGGACATGAAAGACTGGGAACAGCTCAATAAAGACGAGCAACATTTCCTCAAGCATGTCCTTGCTTTCTTTGCTGCAAGCGATGGTATTGTCAACGAGAACCTTGTTGTTAACTTCTCCAACGAAGTGTGCTGGGCAGAGGCTCGAGCGTTCTATGGTTTCCAGATTATGATGGAGAACATCCACGCAGAAACATACTCGCTCTTGATCGATACGTACATCAAGGACTCCAACGAAAAGAACCACTTGTTCAAGGCGCTTGAGACAGTGCCTTCTGTCAAGCGTAAGGGCGACTGGGCTCTTCGATGGTTGTCCCGTAAGCGAGGTTCCTTTGCAGAACGTTTGGTTGCATTTGCAGCGGTTGAGGGTATTTTCTTCTCGGGTTCGTTCTGTGCAATCTTCTGGCTCAAGAAGCGTGGCCTCATGCCTGGTCTGACCTTCTCTAACGAATTGATCAGCCGTGATGAAGGATTGCACTGCGATTTTGCCTGCTTGTTGCACAGCAAGCTTGAGCGC
>JAAXIR010000212.1 GCA_012270265.1 Candidatus Poseidoniales archaeon | reverse complement strand
GAACGGTTAGTGTGTCAGTTGTAGCATTAAGTGCGCTTGCTTGAACGGCTGGTTTTTGCGCAGTGGGAGCGGTTGGTGCTGATTGTGCACCGAGTCTCTTTCGAGCTTCCTCCTGTTTCTTTCGGAATTCGTTTGCATCGACCGCTTGCCTAGGTTCTGCTCGATTTTGACTTGCAGGTCCTGGCGAATTGGATTGGCTACGTTCGTTCCTCTTCGTTTGGCGAACTTGAATGGTTCATCCGGTTTTCTGCGTCGGTCTCGAATTATAAATCCCCCAATAATTAATTCTCTCAGTCGACTCGTTAAAAACAATCCGCTAACAATGCCTAACTCCAATTGACAATCGTGTCATCCGTTCGCATGTATTGATCAATTCCACTCGATTCAAAGGGGGTTGTTCGACCGGTCTTTAATTCGATGTAACCAAGGAGGCCAATCATCGTACCATTGTCGATGCAATACATCCTCGGCGGCGCATGGGAGGTTGATTCACGTTCGTGGGCCATGAGACTGGACATCTCCCTCAATCTATTGTTGCAAGCAACTCCACCGCCGAGTAATACCTCTTTTTTACCGCTGTGGGCAAGAGCTCGTTCAGCAACTTCGATGCATGCTGCAAATGCGTGTTCTTGCAGTGACCAGCAGACTGCTCCAAGGGAATGGCCTTTCTCAATGAGTCGCTGTGCAGCGGTTAAAATTCCAGAAAATGCGAGATCCATGCCGCGAACTGGATATGGTAGTTCAAGTCCATCGAGTGACGCATCAGGATTCTCGTAGATGTACTCCTTGGCAAGTTTCTCAATAACCGGTCCGCCAGGGAACGGTATTCCTTGTTGACGGGCAAACTTGTCCAACATATTTCCTATGCCAATATCCAGTGTTTCTCCCAGCACGCGGTATTTACCTTGCAATTTTGCAATAACTTGTGTGTTACCCCCACTAACATACAACAGAACAGGATCATCGCAATCACATTGTTGGCGTCCAATTTCAATATGTGCTACGCAATGATTGACACCAATAAGTGGCACATCCAGCTTGCTTGAGAGTGTACGAGCAACGGATGCGCCAATGCGTAGACAGGGTCCCAAGCCGGGACCTTGGGAGTAAGCAATTGCTCCAATATCCTTTGATGTCAAATTTTGAGATTCTAAAACGCGTGTAAACAACTCAGCTGCATAATCTCGGTGATGATCGGCTGCCTCTCGTGGATGAATTCCTCCCTCTAGGGGCTTGATTGTGTCACCAACGGAAGGATAGGGAATACCGTTCGGATCAACGAGCCCGAATGAGAATGTATGTGCAGTGGACTCAATTCCTATGGTCCATTTGCCTTCGTCCATGGACCACCCTGCATGCGATTGTTCTTCAACTCTCACCTATTCCCCCAACCATGCGAACCATCTTTCACAACATTGGTTCGCTGCAAACCATGGATGATGAATCAACAATCTCTGTTGGAAAATCTATTATTGTAAATAATAACACGATAGAGTCAATAGATGAATCAATAGAAGAGTTTGAATCATCTGATGCACATTTTATTGACGTAGGTGGCAGGGCCATTGTTCCAGGTTTTATTGATGCACACAATCACTTGATATGGTCGGGTGATCGATTCAACGAACACAACTTGCGCATGCAAGGACACTCCTATGCAGATATTGCAAGCATGGGAGGAGGTATTATGCAAACTGTCTCCTCGACGAGAGGAAGCAGTAACGAAGAATTGTTGGCCATTGGAAAAACACGTTTATTGGAAGCACTACGTAATGGCGCAACATACGTTGAGGCAAAATCTGGATATGGATTGTCAACCGAACATGAATTGCGTCTTCTCAAAGTTGTTGACCAGCTCAAATCTGAGAAGACTCTGCCGTCCATTCATTCAACGTGGATGGGCGCTCATGCTGAGACACCTGACCATACCGATGAGTCGTACACATAGGAAATTCTGTCCGATCAGTTACCAGCAATTCTCGATTCTAAGTTGGCAGATTCAGCAGATGTATTTTGTGAACCAGGATGGTTTTCGATCGAACAGTCCGAAGACATACTTCGCGCTTCACGCCGAGGCGGCCTCGATTTGCGTATGCACATCGATGAATTCACTGATGGAGGTGGTGGTGAACTTGCTGCTGAATTGAAGGTAATGACGGCAGACCATGCTCATCATACTCCAATGGAAGCGCGAATTGCAATGAAAGATGCAGGCGTTATCACAGGTTTTCTACCCGGAACACCCTACTTCAACGGCGACCAATGGCCCGACTTCAATGCTGTTCAAGAATTGGATATTCCGTTCTCTATGGCTACAGACTTCAATCCAAACTGCTACACAAACAGTATACCATTTATCGGCTCATTAGCAGTTCAACGAAACGGAATGTCTCCCTACGATGCATTGTACTGTGTAACTCGACACGCTGCTCTTTCCACCCCTCGATCCGACGGGATTGAACACGGAGTCATCAAAAAAGGGGCCATTGCAAACTTCAACATTCTCAAGAGTCGTCATTGGGAAAGTTGGTGTATGACTCCGTCAAGTTCCCACGTGCACTCCACTTGCCTCGCAGGTCAGTATATTGAATATTGAAGAAAAATCATTT
>JAAXIR010000271.1 GCA_012270265.1 Candidatus Poseidoniales archaeon | reverse complement strand
CGCCTTTGCTGATAGTGAAGCTTGATTATTCCTCTTCAGCAACGCCGAGCTCGATGAGGAATGCCTTTTCTTGCTGAGCTTGGATATGATCAGGCGATGTTGAGAAGATGCGGCGAATCAATGGATCTGCAACCATTGGGAAGACAAGAATACCGCCAATGCATGCAAACAAATACATGAGCGATGAGCCTGGGACATAATCCAATCCAGGTCCTGTACCGCTTACCATGAGCTTCACCGCCCCAAGCCAAGGAATCTCACCACCTGCACGACCAACAAGCCAACTCTCCTGAACAGGCCCTAGGACGGAACCATCGAGTGTACGGAGACCTGAGGATCCATTCACCGCATCCGCCCCCTGATCGACGGAGCACTTGTTGGCATCTCCGAGCGTAAGCAGCCCAGAATGCTTCGGAACCCAATCATGGACAACCAAATGGGGTTCAACACCAGCGTGTACATAGCGTTCACAATCGTAGACGCCCGCATCGATTCCATCGAACGAGATGTTGATGCTTTCTTGATTCACAACATTTGTGCCAGGTACATCCCACGTGAGTACGCAAGCCCCTTTACTTCCTTCAATGCTCCACTCAGCATCATAGGTTCCTCCAGTCGGGCACGGATTTGCTGTCGATGTAGCAGCATACGCTTCGTGGGGTACAACTCGAAGAATAGCACGGTGAATGATCGGTGTTGAGGTTTCTCCATTTTTCTTGTAAATGACGACATCGCCTTCCATACCGTGTGCTTCGTGACCGTAGTATGGATTCGATGGGTCGGTTGCTTCTGCAAACGTTACAATGTTCTCAAACGAGGACTTGTGAACCAAGACGAGGTCTCCAGCATCGATGCTTCCGACCTCGCCATCTGAATCATGAACCATGCTCGAGGACTCGACAACGACCAACGGAGGCATGGATCCGGTGTGTGCATACAAGGCAGCAATGAGAACAACAATCATGCCTCCGGCAAGCAAAATCTCTCGAAACAAGAGTTTTGTCGAGTCGGAGGGTTGCAAAGAATCGCCACCACTTCATCGTCGCAGGCCACGCTCTTGGAGAAACGCATTCCAACGCTCCTCGTAACCAGCACCAAGCGCTGCAGCAGAGCGATCGCCTTCGGAGCGTCGTCGCTTAAGTTCCGCCGTACTTCGGATCTCGTAAAGCTCATCCAGTGTGCTCACGTGTCCTTTGAACACCAAAAATTCAGGTGTAACAAAGATCAATCCGGTTGCAGCAGCGACGAGTACGCCAATCGCTGCTCCGGTGTATTCTCCCCACGTAGCAGAATCTTGGAGAAACAACAACTGAGAGAGACCTGCAAGAAACAGGACCAAAAACGCTCCAAAAAGCGTTGTAAGAATCGAGTATTGACGTCCATGCTGAGCCGCCCACCATCGAGAAAATACACCTGCCATGTTCGCCCCTCGAAGTAACCTATGAACGCCGTTCTTCAAGACGGTTGCGGAAAACTGTGTTGTGACCACGAGCCGATGCGTTGATATGCTTAGGTGAGATAGTTTGCGATAGTGGGTGTGTACACTATGCGTAAAGCCGTATTTCTCGTTCTTATCTTTTTCATTTCAGTGATGGCGCCACTCGCCTCCTCTGCCACGACTGAAACACAGTTCAAAGGTGGTGCAACCTCGTACACGCACACCTTCAATGGCCAAGGAAACGGGTCTGCTGGTGTCATCACATTCCCGTTCGGTGCTGAGGTGACCTCGGCCCAATTCAACTTCCTCGGTGAGGCCAGCACCACGACATGGAGCAACTTCACCAACAACAACGACTTCGGTGGCGTCGGTACAGGTCAATGGTCGAGCAAGCAAACAGGATCGTTCCAGTACGGAACACGCACCAATTTGGAAACGGCCAACGATGAAATCTCGCTTCGCGGGAACCCCACAAACAATGTAGCGAATTTCCGCAACAGCAACGAACTTTCTGCAGCGAATTCAGCCACCATCAATGCAACCGGTCAATTCGTCGCCCTTGGTGACCAAGGCTACACCAGTGTCACGAAGCAATTCAACGATCTCTCTGTTTCATCAAGCGCAAGTTGGAATTACCGTGGTATCGTCGTCCCGGTCTCAGAGTACGAAATTCACGCAACACGTTACTCCAGTACGTCGATGTACACAGCGCCAAGCATCCAAAGAATCAATGCAACAACCGGCGCACTCCTCGGCTCTGCGAGCATCAGTACTTCCGGTTGTACTTCTTCAGTATCGAGTTATTGGTACGATGCAGCCGTTGACCCAAACGGAAACATTTGGACCGTCTCTTACTCGTACTACTACCTGACCAAGTGGACACTCAATGCAGCAAAGACACAATGGCAGTGTTCCTCATACACCAGTTACGGCTACCCATACTACCTCACTGGTGTTGATTTCGACGATGACACAGGCAAGATGTTCGTCAGCTACTATGACTCCTCAACCTACCCAACATACAACCGGTATCTGATGGAAGTCAACCCGAGCAATCCGAGTTCCATCAATTCAACATGGTCCATCGGTTCCGCTGCAGATTACAACTACAAGACAACCTCAACCTCTGGAAATCCAAACTCGGGCCTAGTAGTCGATTTGCCGCGTGTTATTCTCAATGAGTACAACGTGCAAGGTTCACGTCACCATCACTTCAGCATGAACGGATTCAGTCTCACGAAGATGGGTATGCAAGAAATGCCAAACGGTGGCCACTATGGAATCACGCAAATTGATGATGAGGGCAAGATCTACTACTCCTGCTACCACACATCCTACTGCAGCACAGTGGCTCGGAAAATCCACATGTGGGGCGACGGTGGTGTCACCGACAGTCGCACACCGACATCAACCTCAACCACAGTCTATGGCCAAACCACGACCGCTACACGTGCTGTTGACCAAATCAAGCTTGAAAGTGCGATTGGATACATGCCGACTGGAACATCCATTGACATCGACGTTTCCAACGATGATGGAGTTACATGGAAGTCGATTGGCGTTGGTTCAACCAAGACGTTTGCAAACAGTGGCAACAAAATCACCTGGCGAGCGACACTCAATGGAACCTCTACTGCTACCCCAATTCTCGATCAAGTGACGATTCAGTACACCACGAATTACTACAGTAGCGGAAATTTCTACGTGCGTTCGAATTACAACAATCCATTCCCATCCTACGTTGCTGCGACCGTTCATTACAACGCAACCATTCCAGCAAGCACCTCCATCAACGTACAACTCGGAGGAAGTACCTCAAGCCTATGTAGCAGCGGTTTGACCTCGTTCGGACAATCAGGATTGACCAAGGCCTTCACAACACCAAGTTACGGATACTTGTGCCTACGAGTATCGTTCTCGACGAGCAATTCTGCCTTCACACCCGTATTGGAGGACATCCAAGTCGCATTGCACAGCAACGCTCCGGAAAACCCAGGGTTTGAAATCCATGCACCATCACCCATTCCTGCGAACTTCAACCCGCCATTGTCACCAACCGTGGGCTGGAAGGAAAACGGTCCGCTGGTTGGATCGAAGACCATCAATGCCAATGGACCAACAAACGCCATCGTCAAAGGATTCAACGACCGTATCCCTGACACAGGCGCAGGATTTGTCGACATTCCAATCGATTTGGTTTCCGATAGCAGCGGAATTCTCACGCTTACATCGTTCAGCGTCACCTACACCATCCAGACAGTCAACCTCGAAATCAACATTCCAGAAGGCGAGATTCTGCATGAGCGAACGGAGCCTTACGAAGTCATCACCCGTCACATTGTTGGTGAAAGTGCGACAAAGATTCGTGAAGCGACCTTGACGCTCATGACGACATCATCTGCATCGAATCCGACCATGTTCTGGCAAGATGGTGATATCTTCCCATCACCCAACGATCCTGATGGATACGTGGTTATGGACGGAAATTCCTATTCCATCCTCAACAACAGCATCCTCGAAATCCACTGGTTGTTCCGAATTACAAGCGAGTTCCCAGACCAAAGCAACGTCCGATTCAAGACTGGATGCTTGGATGACAGTGGTTCGGCTGGCTTCGCACCGCTCGATCTCATTAGCGAAGAAGGTCTTCGTGTCAATCGAACCTTTGGCCTTGGATGGATGAAGGTACGTGACAACGAGGGTGACCTCGTTCGAGACGATGTGCCCAACAATGCTTGGGTTGCGGCTGGTGAAACACTCCACTTCCAGGGCGCCATGTGGTTCATGGATTCCGATGATGCACCGCTTGACAGCGCCTTTGACGTCCGGGTTTCACGCAATGGATGGGTCGAGTCAACAGCAAGAGATACCACCAACATCAACGGTTCGTTCTTCATCAGTGTCGTCACACCAAACATCGATGTTCCTGATGGCTTGAACTACGAAGTTCAGACCTACAACGAGCGCAATCCAACACACGTCATGGCACCAAACTCCGATTGGAGTCGAACCTTCCGTGTCGATGCAACGCCACCTGAACGTCAAGCCGTCTTCCCTGCCGATGGTTCGTACGAGGCTGGTGTCAACCAACAAGACGTCCGCATCCTCGTTCACGATGAGGTTGGTGTTCCGATGGAATTGACCCTCATGTATTGGGTTGAAGCCGACCATGATCTCAACCGCAACGGTATCGCTGATGAACATGAATACGCAAGCAAACGCGTGACAAACATGACCGAGAGTAAGAGCAAATGGTTCATGACGACCATCGACCACTCACGAAATCCAAACATGGGACGTGTGTCCTATTACTGGTCTGGTGGAGACCAAGCTGGCAACCCAGTCTACTACACCCAATACGATGATGAGGGCGTCCTCTACAACCTCAATTCCGGCCCAGGGTTCAGCTTTGATGATGCAACCTTCCAAACTCGAAAGGATTCAGCAGCCATCTTCACCGGACTGGAATGGGTTGGACACACCGATGATGCTCCTGTTTTTGCAGGTCTTGAGCAATCGATTACCGTTGGATTCATCGATGCGAATACGGCCATCGATTTCGAACATATTTCGCTCGTTTTCGACTTTGAAGGTCCAAACCCCAGTCGAGATGCACAGCGAATTTCATATTCTGGATTGAACAACACATTCTGGAGCGAGAGCAACTACATTCACCTCCTACCAACAAGCACAATGCGAGAAACCACGAACGAATCGGGTCTGCCATGGATCATCGTGACGTACAATTTCGTCTTTGCTTGGGACTGGCCAGATGAAGAAATGGGCGATCTTGCCTTGTTGTTCAAGGAACGTGGTTCTGCGGAAGACAGAGAATTGTTGATCCTTGAGCATACGTTCCGTGTCGAGAACGATTTCACGCTTTCTCCAACGGATTACGTTGTGGAAGATGTGAGTGAGCCTCGCACAGGTCCTGTCGCTGATGGCACACGTGTTCGCAAGGACGACCGCCTCGCCTTCAGTGGACGAGTTGTCTACGAGGGAAGCAACGTCCCTGCTCCACGAGACGTTGGAATCTTGGTCGAAGTCTTCGATGGTGAGAAACTATGGAGCGATGGTTCACTAACCGATGATGGTGAGTACCTCATCGAGGTACCACTCGATTCAGCCAAATCTCTGCAGTCCTCCCCGACACGTACCTGTTTGATCTCGATCACCAACATCCCTGGTCGTGGAGAAGACATGACAGGAACGCTTGTTTCGACGACGCTTCGAGTCATTGTCGACGATGCTGCACCTCGTGTTGTTCGTCGTATGGCTCCATTGAACGTTATCGATGTATCTCCATCCAACGATTTGACGTCCATCTACGTTGAATTCCAAGGTTCCGAAGATGCCGATCTAACCGGTTCTGAACAAATGATTCACTGGGTGATGCGAGACCAAACTCGTACCGTAACCATCGGTGCTGGATCCTCGCTCCTCGGTATGCAGCAGGACGGACAAACCGTGTACTGGACAGGTGAAGTCGATATCACAGCAGGTGGAAGCATTGTACCACAAGCAGGTGATTTCGTCGGTTTCTACGTCACAGGCTGGGACGCTGCTGGAAACCAATTCCCTGTCGTTTCGAATTCTGAGGCAAGTCCAATCCCTGAGTTGGCCTATGATGATACGGACTTTGAGCGTCAATGGGTACGCCTTGGTGCCGTTGGCCCTGAGTTGCGTGTGAAGTCAATCACGGTCTCTGACGATCACGTATCTCCAGGAACCGATGTCGAAATTACGGCGACTGTTATCAACAACGGCGGACGTACTACATCGCAATTCAAGGTGGCGTTCTTCGCAGGCGATTCGGAAGATCCATTCGATGTCAAGGCCATCGTCGGTATTGAAGCAGGAGAAAGCATTCCAGTCACGGTCAATTGGGACGTTGAAAACGTCGATCGTGTCCGTGTTGAAGTCGACTATGGTAACGTCTTGGTCGAAGTCAACGACAACGACAACACGGCAGAACACGACATCAACATCGCCTATGGACAATATCTCGGCTGGTTGGACTCACCTCGTGAGCATCCACTCGCTTGGATTTTCGCTGTTTCAACCATCCAAATTCTTGTTCTTGTGGCAACCGTTGCCAGGCGATCAGCTGTCGATCTCGGCGATGGTGCCTTTGCTGAGGACGAAGAAGTTGACTGGGAAGACGATGAGGACGACGACTACGATGATGATGACTACGATGAGGACGATGACTGAGTCCCATCGAATGACAAATCCTCAAGAAGGGTAGGCAGACACGCTCCTCCACGGGGGTGGGGAGAGTATGTCGGATGTCTTTTCGCTGCTTCATCCTCAACTGCAAGAATTCCTCGCAGAACGTGATTGGAAACCGACGCCCGTCCAAGAACAAGCCATTCCTGATTTGATCGATGGGAACGAACGCTTGTTGATCGCCCCTACGGGTTCTGGAAAGACCCTAGCAGCCGTCCTGCCTCTCCTTCATCGATGCAAGACAGAGGATTGGAAACCCCTATCCATTCTCTACATCACTCCACTCCGTGCGCTCAATCGTGACGTGGACCGCCGTCTGGCTGAATTGAGCGAAGCACTCGACTTGCGTTTTGCTCTGCGACACGGAGCTCCACCGACGACCGAACGTTCGCGCCCAGTGCGGCGGCCACCTCATCTTCTGGTGACAACACCCGAAACGTTCCAGCTGATGTTCACGGGTCACCGTCTCCGAGCCATGCTCTCATCCGTACAAGCGGTCATCATTGACGAAGTCCACGATTTGGCAGCCAGTGAACGAGGTTGGCAATTGCGTCTTGGTTTGCAACGACTTGAAGCACTGTGTGGTCGAACCTTGCAAAAAGTTGGCCTTTCTGCTACGGTGGGTAATCCAGACCATGTTGCTTCTTGGATCTCCAACGGCTCGTGTCAGCCGATCTTGGCTCCTGCAGAACGTACAACGGTCTTGACTGTCGAAACTGCACCTCCATTAACAGAAGACGAAGTTGGAGCCATGGAGATGCGTCTTTCTCCGAGGGCTCATGCAACCTTCCGTTTGTTGGGTGAAATCATCGAAAAGGATCCTCCTTGTCTTGTCTTTGTTAACAGCAGAAATGCTGCAGAGACCGTCGCTCAACGATTGCAAACGATGGCTCCACAACTCACGATCGGCGTCCATCACGGCAGCCTTGCTGCTGAAACCCGACAAGAGATGGAAGAAAACATTCGTAACGGTACACTTCAGGCACTGATTTGCACATCAAGTCTCGAATTGGGTATCGACGTTGGTTCGATTCGGAAAATCGTGCAATTGGAAAGTCCACGATCCGTTGACCGCATGTTGCAACGTGTTGGTCGAGCCGACCACCGCATCGGAGGCATCGGTCGCGGCCATCTGTTGGCATGGGAGACCGACGGAATTGCAGAATCCGCTGTTGTAGCGCATCGCTCGCATCTCGGAGCAATTGAGGACGTTGAGTGGCGTCATCGCCCATACAGCATTGCAGCGAATCAAATCATGCTCATGGCTCACAGTTTCAAGGTTGTCCGAATTGATGATGTGCATGAGATCTTTTCTCAAACCGACCAATTCGCAGATTGGACACGTAAAGATACCGAGAATGTTCTTGCTGTCCTTTCCGATCGATGGTTGCTGAAATATTCACTCAAACCGAGTGAAACGCCATGGTATCGATGGCCAAAACACCTCTACCTTGCAGCCAAAGAAGCTGTTCCGAATGGAGAGTCGTGGCCGGATGAGTTGCCTCGATACGATGTATCGGATGATGAAATACCGGCTGAATACAAAGGCATGAGGATGCCTGTTCCAAAGGAATTCAAGGATGGATGGTTTGCTTCAGCCGGGCGAACGCGTCGTTGGGTCGAGCATCATCTTTCGATGATTCCAGACAAACAATCCTACCGTGTTCGCGACGTGGTGACTCGAAGAACCATCGGAAACGTTGACGAAGCATTTGTTCTCGAACTGAATGGAAGCGGTGAAGAAGAAGACGGTCGAATTCGCCAATTCGTTATGGCTGGTCGTACCTGGACCATCGTCGATGCCGACCCTGAACAAAGTGAAGTCCTGGTCGCCCCAGTTTCGGTGCAGGGAGAAGCGCCCACATGGGTCGGTGAATTACCCCCAGTTCCTGCCATTGTTGCACGAAACATCGGTCGCTTACGACGTTTGGTTGCAGAAGACTTTGGTTTGGTTGAAGCAAAGGAATCGGATGAACTTGATGTTGCTGGGTTGCTTGCAAATGATGGGCTTCCACTCACATCGTATCCACTGGATGGGGAAGCCATCGGAATGCTTGCAGACACCATCACGCGACACATCGATGCAACCGAAGCACTTCCTGATCAGCAAACCATCACGATCGAGCGACGTTCGGAAGCGCTTGTCATCAACATCTGCCAAGGGACACTCATCAACGAGACCATCGGCCATCTCCTTCTTGCCATGGCATCAACCCAAACCGGCCGATGGGGTGGTTTGCTTGTCGAAGCGACACGAATTCATCTCTCTGGAGCGGACATTGAGCCAGAACAGGTGATCGGTTGGCTGAATGAACTACCTGCTGATGGAATCGAGGGGCTGCTCTCAGTAACGTTACCAAATTCACGTCAAGTTCGATGGCGGTTTGCCCAAGTTGCGAAGACCTTTGGAATCCTTCAGCATGGTGTTGATCCTCGAAAAATCAACTTGACCGCCTTGGTTCGGAAGTATCGAGGAACCATCGTTCTTGAAGAAGTTCTCAACAAACTCTACTACGAACGTATGGATATTGAAGGCGCAAAAGACGTCCTACGAGGCATTCAGTCTGGTCTAATTGATGTCATCGTCACGCCACCGGGCCCACTTGGCCTGTCCGATCGAAGCCAACGCGATTTGTTGCTTCCAAATTGGGACAATGAAGCTGTACGTGCTCAACTTCGTTTGCGATTGATGAACGAACGTGCTGTCTTATGTTGCCTTAAATGTCGTGCAATTCGACGCTTCCGTGTTGAGCGCTATCCTGAATTGAAGAATCCTAAAGAGTGCATCTCGTGCAAAGGGCAGATGTTGGTTTGCGCCCGGGAAGGCCTTGAGAAAATGATCGAGGGATGGGTTGCTTCAGAAGAAGAAAGCGATCGAAACCGAATGATTCGGAACGCTTCCTTGGTGAAAACACATGGATTCCATGCGATCGTCTGTCTCATGGCGCGTGGGGTTGGTGAAGCAACAGCACAACGTATCCTTCGTAAAGGTCACAACAATGACACTGAAAGCCTACTCCAGTCCATTCATCATGCAGAAATCGAGTACGCACGTACTCGCCGATTTTGGGGCTAATCACTCAAACTCGACATTCCGAAGCTTGATTCCTGCTTCCTTCATCATGTTGGTTGAACGGGTAAAGTCCTCCATCCATCGCTCAGGAATGTTGCCAGTTCCTGCATACACAACTTCGACAATTCCTGCTTGAATCAACGAACGAGCACAACGAGTGCAAGGAGGCCATGTCACATAGGCTGTGCAATCCTTGAGGGAGACACCAACACGTGCTGCATGCATAATCGCATTTTCTTCAGCATGGCAAATCAATGGGTATTTCTCTTCTCGATCTGTAAGTCGTTCCTCCGAATCATCGATACCTCGAGGGAAGCCATTGAATCCTGTCGAGCGGATTTCTCGGTCAGCACCGACGATGATGCAACCTACCTTGGTGGAGGGGTCTTTGCTCCACGAACTGATGTGGTTAGCCAATTCGAGAAATCGTACATCCCACTTCGAACCCATCTTGACCAACTCGGGGTTATGCTTCATCTCTTTGAGTCTTTGCAGGGAACAATTCCATGTGTTCTGTTCCCCAATAACCCAAGGCATTGTACATTTCTCCGACGAGATACAGGGACCCAATGACCAATGTGAACGCTGGCTGAATCTTGTCCAATCGATCGCTCGTTGCTGCTGCGTCTTCCTGTTCAAGGATGGTGCATGAGGTTGGCCAATTCAAGCTACGCAACGCTTCCAATTCGACGCCAGGGTAGCGTCCAAGTTGTGGCTTTGTGAGAACGATCGACTCGGGTGGATGTTGATGGCAAAGTTCGATCAATGGGCTTGCAAATGAGGTCAAATCGTGTTGTGGGGTGCATCCAAACACCAATGTCCACGATGATTCTTGTTCGATTCGAGCCTGCAACTGTGGAAGCATTCGCTGCAATCCACTCGGATTGTGTGCTGCATCGAAAAGTATGGAACCATCCCATGGTGCTGGAATCTCGTGGAAACGGCCGGGCCAATTCAGCAATGCTTGTGATGTTTGCAGGCCCTCAGCATCAACGTTGAGACGTTGCAAGGTTGCTTGTGCAAGGAGGGTTGCTTCTTGATCGAAGGACGCTTCCTTAGGGATTGAAATCCATTCGACGGATGCAGCACCATAAGCCTCTCCAAGTTCAGATCGGCCCGCATGTCTTGCCTCATACTCGATGGCTTCTTTCGCTGCTGAATCATCGACAGAACGGACAATCAATGGCTTATCTGGTCGAGCAATCGCCGCCTTTTCCGCTGCAATTTCAGCCAACGTATCGCCAAGAATGTCTCGATGTTCAAGACTCAGCGATGTGACAACACCCACATCTGCTGGCAAAATCCGAGTCGCATCGTAGCGTCCACCGAGTCCTGTCTCAACGATGAACACATCGACATCGTTCCTTGAGGCGCAAAGACAGGCGACGAGGAACGTGATTTCAAAGAACGTTAATTGTTCGTTCATGGAAGATTCAATTTCCATGATGTCGAGGAGGTATGCATCGAATTGTTGCGTTGAGATCGGACGACCATCGAGTCGAATCCGTTCTTCGATTTGGACCAAATGCGGAGAAGTGAACAGAACTGTGGACTGATGCAATTTGTGCAGATGAGCTGCAAGTGTTGCACATAGCGTTCCTTTTCCGTTGCTCCCTGCGACATGTACAATCGATGGATTGTACGCAGATTGAACCAATGCTTGGTGAACTCTGAATACACGTTCAATGCCAAGATCCATGCCTCGCTTCTTGCTCTGCGCAAGCCATTCACGGACGCTTGTCGACATCGACCTCGCACCGTCCTTGCGCCTGGTTCTCATAGGTGTAGCGATGCACCGATTGTCTCTGCAACCGTCGATGCGCTCAAATGTGGTTCGTGTCTGGAGGTAGCATGAGCGACGTTGCAGGAGACTTTCGCCGTCAACTCCCATCGATGATTGGGATGGCGGGAATGTTCGTAGCGACCATCTTCCTCGCCATGTACATCCGTCCATGGTACGACAAGGCTGGATTGCAGGCTTTCGGTGAAGCCGGAGCATCCCAATTGCGTTACATAGGCCTCGAATTGCTAATGATTTTCATCTTCACTGCAGCCATTTTGTTGCTTGCAAAATACAAGAAAGAGTGGGTCATCAAATATGGGATCATGGGTATTTTGTTCATCGCCTTGTTGTATGCGAGCATCCCACTGGCGCACCAGATCCTTGTCGATGATTCCGTCACACCGTTCGAATATGAATCGACGGAAGAAACAGAAGCAACCTATCTGACAGAAATTGGAATGGATCAGTATCTGGACACCATCCGTTCGAATCAGAGTGGCGAACTTGTCAACACCATTCGATTGATGCAATGGGGTGTCGATGAGCCGATTTGGTCCACAGATATCCTTCACGGGAATGTTTCCTATGAATTCTCTGAATTGATTGTCGTACCCGGGCCTGATTGGGTCACCATCAACACCGGTGCGGTCATCAACACACTTTCGTTAACCGCTGGTTCAATCGTATCTACGTACGACTGTTTCTAGTACGACAATCAGGGTGACCTTCGCCCGTTGGTGGAAGTAGGTTGTATCCTTGCAACCGAAATCGAAGATGCCATGTACATTGTCGATGCTGGTGAGCGACTTCATCGATTCAACATCGACCGTGAAAACTATCCAAACCAACTCACTCGTCAACAAAAACAGGCAACGTGGCAACTCCCTCCCGATATGAAAGCAGTTGACGTACTTGTTGAAGCAGAATTGTTGAGCGATACCAGTTTGCTCATTGTCAGTGAAGAATACGCAGGTGTGGTACGATTGAACCAAACTGCAGGCTTCCCTGAAGGTGGCATCTACGAGCCTGCACACATCCTCATTGAAGCATCCAGTGAAGCAGGCTTCACTTCCGCTGATGTTGGTTATTCGAACCTCCTCAAAGTTCCAATGAATGAATCTACCACTGGAGAGCAGCTTATCGTTCTAGGAACAGCAGATGGTGACATCCATTCATGGTCGTTTGAGCCTACAGCCTCGACAGGTAGTCCTGATACTTTGAAGAAAGAATCCGGTGGAAGCATTGAGGGCTTTGCTTCAGAGCTTCGTGATGGCCGCGTAACCGATTACGCCCTCCCGGGCTTCACAGAACTTCTGGTGACACCTGGAGCCGAGGCACGGCTGCGCGGGAGTTCAGCGATGGTTCAGCGACTCATCATCGACGTTCCTGAGGGCGAAAATGTTGCAGTGACCTTTGGTGAAACACCTCAAGATATTGAAGATGAAACCATCCATTTCTATGCCACAGTCATCGATGGAACATATACCACTTCAAGTGGCGTCGTAGAATCATCGATGTTCCTCGTTGGAGGTCTTGTCATCGAGGACATTCCAACCATCATCGGGCTCCTCGTTAGCCTCTTGCTGATGATTCTCCTCTATGTGCACAGCGAATGGTACGTTGTCAACACGGTTGGTATTCTCGTTGGTAGCGGTGTCATCGTTATGCTTGGTGTTTCCTTCGTTCCAACCTTGATCATGGTGTTCATGATTGCTGCAGCCGTATACGATGCTTGGG
>JAAXIR010000062.1:2142-2644 GCA_012270265.1 Candidatus Poseidoniales archaeon | reverse complement strand
CGTTCGATCACTCCATCGATGTTACCGATGCGGAGGCACTCTCATCACTCGGAGCGTCTCTCTCCAATCCGATTACTGGTGTTGTCCACGGTGCTGGATTGGAAGATTCCAAACTTGTTGCTGACAAGGTATGGGAGACATTTGACAAAGTTGTTCGAGTCAAGATCGATGGATGGAGCGCATTGATGAAAGCGGTCGAAGCATCGAATGGTGACTTGCGATTCGCCTCGACCTTTACTTCGGTAGCAGGACGCTTCGGAAACGGAGGACAAACCGATTATGCAGCTGCAAACTCGATTCTTGATGCTGAAATGGCACGCCTTACAGCGAAGGCTGATTGCCGCGCAGTCGCCATTGGTTGGACTGGATGGCGAGATGTTGGAATGGCAACTCGAGGTAGCATTGAGGCTGTGTTTGAAGCGGCTGGAATTGAAACATTGCCTGTTGATGTTGGTGTTCAAATCTTCGTTGATGAAGCCCTGCGAGGCGGAAAGCGTCGTGT
>JAAXIR010000062.1:0-2132 GCA_012270265.1 Candidatus Poseidoniales archaeon | reverse complement strand
GTGGAACGCTTCTTGGCATTGCTGGCTGCTCTCAAGGACTTATGGATCGTTTTGATTAGATCAGTGAAGCACCTATGATTTTACCAGGTGAGATGGCAGCGATCATGGCAGATCCAAGCCGTTTCCCGTTCATTGACAAGGTGCTGACGTTTGAGGAAGAACATATGGTGATGACACAAAGCACGCTATCTGTTGCAGATCATCCGTTCCTCAGCGACCATGCCATCGACGGAGTCCCCTATCACCCAGGCGTTATGGCCATGGAGATGTTTGCTGAGAACGCATTGCTGCTTTGCCCAGATTCCTGTTTGGCCGGATTCGAAGGCGTAAAATTCGGATTGCCTGTGAAAGTGATGAAAGGAACCATGCGTGTTCGTGTTGAAGCGAAGATTGAACGTGCAGATGGTGACTTGACCTGGGTCAAATGTCGCCTTGTCTCCGATTTGAGCAACTCAGAGGGAGTTGTGTTTGGTGAACGTGAGCACCATGAAGCACTCGTACGATTGGTCAAGAAGTCGGATGATTTGAGTGGGTTCTTGCAATCTGAAATCACAGAACTTCCATCCGTTGGAACGCCTCCGCCGGGGCGACTTGAGCATCATGCCTCCTTCATCTACCTGCGATATTTCCACGGACCTCGCTTCCAATCGCACGGAGGTGTTCTACGAGGTGTCGGAGATGCGTCGCAGCCAGGTGTTGATGGAATTGCTTTGATGCGGCATCAGTTACCAGCAACAGATCAATTTGCTCACGAGCGAAATGGAGAAGATGTCTTGCTTGAAGCACTTCCAATGTTGATTGAAGCAGGGTTCCAGAACGCTGGATTGGTGGCTATGGAATCCGAAGGGTTCAGCAGTCTTCAGGTTGGTATTGAATGGTCAACCATGCTTCGTGTTCCTGAACAGGACGAAGAACTACGTCTTCGATCGATTCGAATGGCTGTCGAAGATGGAGGCGTGACCGTTCACGATGTCCTTGTTGTTGGTTCAGATGACGCCCCAGTTCTCGCATTGAAAGGACTGCGTCTAAAGGCAATGGCGCCTGTTCCGGAAGATCAGAAATTCACGCTTGAACGCTGATGGTGATTCGTTGAAGGCGACCTTTCGTTGGCTTGACCTAGAAGATGGCCCCCGTTGTCTCCTTGCAACATGTCAAATTTCTGAACACAACGCTGCTCAACTTCAGTTCATCGATTGGGATGAGGTTAACACCTTCAAAACACAAAAGAGAATCAATGAGCATCTCTCTGCACGTTGGCTTCTTGAGCAAGCGCTGATCGAGTGGGGGGATCTTGACTGCTCTCAGCTCAACATTGCAAGAACGAGTGAGCGAGCACCCTACCTTCAGGTAATTCAGGGGTTGTGGATACAACCTCGACTGCCGAGCATCTCGCTCTCGCATAGCCAAGATCTTGCAGCCGTTGCACTCATTGAACAAGGCTGGACCGTTGGTGTCGATGCTGAACCTCTGGAGCGCCCCCCAGCATCAACCGTGTACGATATGATGGCAAGGGGTGAGGACCTTCAACACCTCAAGGATGGCAAATTGGATGCATTATGGGCATGGACTTCCAAAGAAGCCATCCAAAAGGCCGCTCGGAAAGGGATGCATCTCAATCCCAGGGATATTGTGCTCAGCGACGGAATTTTTCAAAATAAAATCTCAATTGAAAATTCAATTTTTCAATTGGAAAATCTTTCCAGTAAGGAGTACCAAATCACGCTTGCATGGGGGCGAGACGTTGATCCAATCAGGAGTCCCGAGGACGATCTACTCGATGCAACTCGAGAAGCGATGCAGAACGGCGACGATTGGAGCGTAGGTTGTTCAACGGTCCGAAAGAATGCCTGATTATTTGTTCCAGAATCGACTCGATTCCCACTCCAGTCCAAGTAAGATGCCAATCTCTGTCAGGATGACGTAGTTGAACAAAAGGTAGGACAGATAGGCAATGATGATGATCAACAACGATGTATTGATGACTTTTCTTCGCTGACGTTTGACGTCATCAAATGTGCAAATACCTCGAGTACGGAAGTAAATCACCAAGCCAATGATCACTGACATTGAAGCAATAGCGAGCATGGTTGGACGGAACCACTCGTACCCTTCTCCACCCCAATACAGCGTGT
>JAAXIR010000213.1:653-13529 GCA_012270265.1 Candidatus Poseidoniales archaeon | reverse complement strand
ATTTTTGCTTGATCTGTTACAGGATATATCAGAGGATGGCGCACCATTGGAAACCATTGAGCGACGTAAAGATCACTTGGCTTTCCTTAACGCATGTCGAGGGGCTGTCAAGGCAAACGATACACTCACCATCGCTCAAATGCGAAGATTGCTTGAAGATATGCGAAACGTTCCAAATCCTTGGGCATGTGTTCATGGCCGTCCAACGGCTTTGCGACTATCGTTGGATTCCCTTGACAAGCACTTCGGTAGGCATGGCTGAAAGACGGTTGAGGAACTCAGGGTCAGCAATTCTGTGCAGTCTTGGCCCTTCGACCATCGCTCCAGTTTGCGTTGCGAGCAGAACAGCCGTCATTTGGATCCGATGATCTCCATAGGTGTCAACACGGGAATCTGGCATGGTGAGGGCCTGTCCACCCTCTATAGAAAGACCATCATCTTCGATGCTCGCTGTCAATCCAAATGCTTCCAGGAGTTTCTTGGTCGAACGTATTCGATTGCTTTCCTTATGTTTGGCATGAGCGGCTCCTCTAAGCCTACCGCCTCCTGAAACAGCGAGGATGGCTGCAAGAGGGGGTAACAAATCGTTCGCATCGCGAAGATCAATGTCGACCTCATCGGAACTTCCATCACAACGTAGGGTCGAATCCTGATAACTGATTCCAAATCTGCTGAGATGATCGAAGAGGATTTCATGTCCCAGTGCATCGTTTGCATCGACGGGATTCTCAATTCGAATGGGCTGTTTCGTCAAGAGACATGCAAGGATTGGGAACGACACCATCGATCCGTCTGGGGGAACGTCCCACTCTGAAGGTGGATTCGAGGTCCATGGGGAAATAATTGTCTTCTCTTCAGTGATTTCAATCGCTGCACCACATTCCTGCATCAATTCGATGGTCAAACCTGAGTGTCGACGACTGACAGGAGTCCCTTTTGTGTGAATCACGCAATCAGCCTCCTGTCCACACGAAGCAAGCAAAAGACTCGAGTAGGGCTGTGACGATTTTGAGACGTCTACAGTTACTTCCTCGCCTTGCCAGGGTCCGTGGACGAGTATGGGTAACCGTTCCTGCTCAATTCCATAGGAGAGGTCCACTCCGAGAGGAGCTAGCGCATCCAGGAGTGTCGAGTGGTTTCTATTTCGTAGACTTGAATCTCCATCGATCATGCTCACAAATTGAAGCCGTGAAGTAAGTCCGAGAAGCAAACGCAAGGCTGTTCCAGAATTGCCTGCGTGGAGGACACTCGGTGAACGATTGAACCCGTCAATCCCAGTTCCAGTTATTTCCATTCCATGTTCAAGGTCGCAGAATCCAACCCCAAGTTGGGTAAGACATCGCTTCATGCTCTCTGCATCTTCTCCAAGTCGTGAAAATCCAGTAAGTATGTGCTTGTTTGGGCTTAGTGCACAAAGATGCATCATCCGAATGAGATGGCTTTTCGATGGAGGAAGAACCCAATTATCCTCAGATACATTCGTCGGATGCACCTCGAGGGCGGGGATGTGGCTTGGACGATGCCCTTTTCCTCGGGCCCCCCAGCGTTTTACCCAGCCTTTTGCCATGGTATCTCCACAGAACCATATCAGATGAAGGCTTGCAAACATTCACAATACAAAGGGCATAGGAGAACACATGGTCCTCGAGGATGCATTCCGTCGTCCTCTCCTCGATTTGCGAATATCAGTGACCGACCGTTGCAACATGCGATGTCGATACTGTATGCCTCGTGAACACTTCGATGAGAATCATGAATTCCTGCCAAAGGAAGATATTCTACGATTTGAGGAGATTGTCCGTGTTGTACAAGCTCTTCTACCACATGGTCTTCGTAAGGTACGTCTCACTGGAGGTGAACCGTTGCTAAGAAGAAATTTGAGCGAATTGGTTCGCCAATTGCGAGCTTGTTCTGATGAACTTGACATTGCCATTACAACCAATGGTCTCTTACTCAGTAAGCATCTGGAATCATTGGTTGATGCTGGACTAAGTCGTGCAACAATTTCGCTGGATGCCTTGGACGAGAACACGTACCGATTGATGGGCGATACGGAAGCAACGCCAGCGATTGTCCTGAAGGCCATTGGTGAAGCCCAGAGCATAGGCCTGCCTCTCAAAATCAACACTGTCATCAAGAAAGATGTCAACGAAAACCAAATCATCGATTTGGTCAGAACATTTGGGCCTCGAGGAATTCCAATCCGTTTCATTGAGTACATGGATGTTGGTTCAACCAACAACTGGAACATGGACCAAGTTGTTTCTGCCGATTCAATGCGCGAGGTATTAGAGCAAGAATTCGGTTCACTTCAAGCAAATCAACCACAACATGCCAGCGACGTTGCGCGGGTCTATTCGACTAAGGATGGATGGAAGATAGGCTTCATTGAATCCATAACGAATCCATTTTGCGGAGATTGTTCTCGCGCTCGCTTGTCTGCGAACGGAAGCATCTACACGTGCCTTTTTGCAAACAAAGGTCATGATGTTCGAGGAATTCTGCGAATGGATGCCTCTGACGAAGATATCGCACGAGCGATTCAATCCATATGGGTGGAGAGGAAGGATCGCTATTCTGAGGAGCGTTCGATTCAAACAAAGAATCTCAAAGTTGAGATGTCCTACATCGGTGGCTAGACCACAACCCTTGAAGAGGGTCAAGGTTGGTGTATGTGTATGAGCGACAGCGAGACAATCCCATTGTTCGTTTTACCCTCTGGAATCTTTCCTTCCATCAACGAACCGCTTCGCGTATTCGAGCCAAGATACAAGCAAATGCTCGATGATTGTACACTCAATGAAGGCCCATTTGGATACATTGCACACGACCCTGATTCCGAATCGATCGATGGCTGGTCGCAACCAGGGACTTTTGGTGTCATGTGTTCGCTGTCTGATATGAGGGAACAAGGGACCAACCTGATGTTTACAGCAAATGCTGAACAACGCTTCGAGGTGTTGGACGTTGTCCAAGCTGCTCTGCCATCAATGCCCTTTGGAGACATTTATCCGACCGTTGATGATCTTGTTGAGCAATACGTAGAGGACCAGCCTGAAGGAAAACTCTACCTTCGAGCAAGGGTTCGTCTCCTCGATGATTTGGAGGGTGAATTGTCCGCAGAGGATTGGTCCGATTTCCTTCACGATTGGGCACAGCACATTGTCGATGTAAATGCCATGTTCCGTAATGAAGATGTTGATCTCGAGCAAATGCTCTTGA
This sequence comes from Candidatus Poseidoniales archaeon, assembly GCA_012270265.1. GTDB lineage: Archaea > Thermoplasmatota > Poseidoniia > Poseidoniales > Poseidoniaceae > MGIIa-L2. The sequence continues at coordinate 10,307 of JAAXIR010000213.1, read as the reverse complement.
TTCTTGAGGAAGAATTTCTACCATACGATTCAACGTCTTTGTGGCAAGTAGCCAATGCTGTTTTGGACAAAGTCGAGGATAGACAATCTGCTCTTGGGTCTTCAACAAGTTCCGATGTGTTCTCAATCCTTCAGCGCGCTCTACGAGAGAAAAACGCTCAACTCAACTTCATTCGTGCACTGAATGACGCTGAAGATTAATCAAGACGTCATTGGTGGTAAATCCACTCGAACAAGCACGGATTGAACGGTTTCGTCAAGGAGCACGAAGGTCCAAACGCCCTCGTCAGCACCTATTTCCTCAGAATGAATGACGAAATAATCACCTGCTGATATGGAGTAACTCGCATCTCGATCATGGAATGAAATGTTGGATCCAATCACTGAGTAGACTTCAGCATCATTCACAAATCCAGATAGAGAGGAATTGAGATCACTTCCTTGTTCGTTGAGCTGGAACGATACACGGGCGGGATCAAGGGTTTGGTCAAGGGTTGTGATTCTCACAACATGGTAGCCATTGTCGAGAGCACGGACGCTCACAGTCATCTGAGGTGGTGCTTTTTCTGCAGTACTTAATGCACCTTGCATGAGAACGAAGACCATACCAGAAAGCATAACTGTGATGGCAAGAAGAAGAACCGTTGCAATGACGGGGCTAACTGCCTCATCATCGCGTTGCATCTTCGCCATACCTTGCGCTAGCATCGATAAGACTTGAACACACCGATGAATTTCGACAACAATACAATGTTACAGAACCCACAGAGGCTTGTCGCACTCCATTGCCCGCTTGATGCCACCAATTGGACCGAGAATTCTCAACAAGACTTCGGTGATGAGATCGTTTTGGAACATGAGATAGCCCATGTTCTTCGAACGGAGAGAATTTTTCAGGGCACGTCCAAAGCAAGAGTCTATTCGCTCTTGGTAAGCCGTTAACGGCGTTCCATCCCGCTTGAAATCAATGTAGGCCTCTGCAGCAAAACACCCCGAAATCATTGCTTGAGAGATGCCCCCTCCATTGGATGGCATCACCAATCCAGCAGCATCACCCACTGCAATGACATTCTTGTCGACCATCGTTTTGATCGGTCCACCCATTGGAATCCAACCTCCACCAATGGAGAGAATTTCGAACCCAAGGTCTTCACAGAATTGTTGAAGATGTTCTTTGACTGAGCCATTAAGCGCACCAGCTCGAACGCCCAGGCCAACATTAGCCGTGTCAGGCCCTTTTGGAATAATCCACGCATATCCTTTCGGTGCTACACTTCCAAGGAATACATCGAATGTTTCTGGAACATTTCCACGAACTTGAGCGTAGGCTGTTGGTACTTGATCTGCAGGCCGGTAATTCTTGTCTTTTCCATGCAAACATCGTGCGACATGTGCAAGGGAGCCACTTGCATCAATCAGAAGATCGCATGTGTAGCGTCCTTTTTCAGTGACGATGAGAAGCGAATCCGTCTTTGTACGACGTTTGACGTTGGTAACAGGTTCGGACATTCGAATCTCTACACCGGCTTCAACCGCTTTTTCAGCAAGGTATCCATCGAACTGCAAGCGGTGGCCTGCAAAGGCATACAAGTCAAAATTGTACGATTTTCCACTGGGCAGGAACACGCGCATGTGGTCAAGTCGGTGAAGCTGAATCCGGTCTGGAAACTCAAATGATCGCTTCAGCCATTCGTGATCATCGATTCCGTGGAACGTACCAACCACTTCTCCCCAATTAGGAATGCATTCGCCACATTGTGCTGGATTGCCAACGATTGCTCGACGTTCAAGGATGAGGACATCGATGTTCTCTTCAGCCAACCGTTGGGCGCAAGATGTGCCTGCAGGGCCTGCACCAACAACGATGACTTCACGATGCTCAACATCCATCATTTCACCTCAAGCATGTCGTTGGTGAACGTTTTCAGCCACTTGCATGAGGAGTGATTTTGCCATTGAGGATGGAAATTGGTCAAGCTCGTGAACGGCTCGTTCAAGGTGTGTGAGCATCAGGGATTCTGCATACGTGATGGAGTCTGACGTCTCGAGGAGACCCATGAGTTCATCCCACATTCCATCGTTGAAATTGTTGAGGATTTCAGCAAGTTGACGTCGTCGATCTCCATGAAGCAAGGTGAGAGCGTGGATGAGTGGAAGCGTCATTTTTCCTTCAATCACGTCTTTTCCTCGTGGCTTACCCATGCGTTCATCGCCTCGCAGATCAAGCAAGTCGTCCATGAGTTGGAAGGCAATTCCGAGTTCCATTCCGAACCGTCCCAGTGCTTGTGATTGTTCTTGGCTTGCACCAGCAATGATTGCAGCGCTTTCACAAACGGCAGCAAATGGGCCCGCAGTTTTCCCACGAACGATTTGAAGATAATCTTCAGGTGAAGTGGCGAGGTCAAGAACGTGGTCAAGTTGCTTGAATTCAGAGACCGCAATGTTTGCACATGCTTCTCGAATCAAGTCAATGCACTCCTTCGTGTATCGTCCACTGAGACCATACCCCTGAACGAAGAGCCAATCACCTGCAATGATCGCCTTCGGCTGGCCAATGCGTTCGTGGAGGGTTGTGACCCCTCGACGCAACTTGGCGGCATCGTTGATGTCATCGTGGATGAGCGTAGCTGTGTGAATCAACTCAAAAGCCATGGCAAGGTCCATGATTTCGTCGATGTCGCTGCCTCCTGCAACCTCGTAACAAAAGATTCCAAGCAGCGGACGCAGCCTTTTGCCACCACTGAGCAGAATTTCACCAGAGAGTTGTGCAACCTCTCCTGCACCCTTTTGCAGTTCACGTTGAATCAACGCATCCAATGCTACGTTGACCTTTTCGCGAAGGTCTTCAAGACGCAAAAGCTGTGCTTCGGAAATTGCTTGCACAGTATAGACGACGAGGGTGTCCTTCTTAACGAGTGGGCTACGCCCATAGATTGCTGAGGGGCCCTCAGCCGAGGTGAATGTATGGAAGATGAGCGCTTAGTGTTCCTCTCGACTTCATCGCATGGTGATGGTGTTCGCCAACAAATTGAGAAGGTTCTCGAGCAAAGAAGCAACACGTTCAACGCCATTCTCCGCCAAGCCCCAACGATTGAAGATGCGATTGCACTATTGAACGATGGTGTTGGTGACCTGGTTGCAATGAGTCCAGAGAATTGGAATCAACATCAGAGCGAGAACCTTGCCATCGTTGGACTGTTGTCACGTCGAGAACCAACTTGGGTCCTCGTGAGTGATGATAAACCAGAATATCTCATCAAACATGCACGAGTCGTTTGTCAACATCCACTCATTCAACGCCAAATGCTCCGATTGCGCCAAGATCTGAATCTCCTCGTGAAAGAAGATGTTGAAGTTCGTGAAGAAGTCGATTCACGTGAGGAAATAGAACGGCTCGAAGAATTAAGGTTGAATGGAACGATTGAAGGCTACGTCGTGAAACGTTCCCAATACAATCTGCTTTCAGGGAAAACACGTCGACACACGCTCGGATTGCAGAAAGGATCACCAGAACGCTCGCACTTTGTACCCCCTCCTCTCAACGGATTCACGCTTATTGTTGGTCGTGTTGGTTTTCCAAAGCAGCGAGTGGAGCACATTCTTGACCCCTCTGCGGAGTTTGCCTATCGAATTGAATCCGCTCTACTGGAAAGTATTCCGAGCGATCTTGTTGAACTCACAGGAATCCATGTTGAACAACGCGGTGTGGGTACCATCCTTCGTGAAGCGAAAAGAAACAACGACGATTGGACCATGTCTGCAATGATCGACACGGAAAAGAAAGTACGCGAGTCGGGAACACGTGTTGAGATGAGAATCGAGACATTAAGTGTCGATGGAAAGGTGAGTGCTTGTGCTGAACAAGTCGGCCCTATTGAGAAGCATCGGATTGCAATGGTGAATCTTCTGCAAGAGTGGGGGAGTGTACTAACCACCCTCACTTCTGAGCATCAAGCAACAAACCGTAAGATACGAAACATGCCTGATGAATTCCATGAAGATCGACCCGCAATGATGCGGATTCATTCCGATGAGTCGGAGTAGCCTAGAAGTCGACGAGCTTCCTCCAAGGCCTCCTCGGTGCGATTTTCTCCAACAAGGACGATTTCAAACCCGTTCTCTGTGAGATAGCGCTCCAATTCGATGAGGGCAACGTCTGGATTTGGATCGCAGAGGTTTGCGATGATTTCATCAATTTCACGACCAGTCGCTTCCCATCCACCTGCTGCTTTTTGTAATTCGATTGCGAATCGTTCAACGATTTCCACAGCGGAACGGCTTGGTGTTTGAGCTTCCCTTAGAGACTCAGCAACTGCCTCATGCTGCTCTCGTAGTTGTTGAACCTCAACGAGCGTGGACTGTAACACGCCCCGAACATCTTCCCGATTCTTGTTCAGCGAATATCCGCTGGGTGCTTTCTCCAATTTACCGTTGATGGAGGACGCACCTGCGGCGATGGCTTCCTTGGCTTTTACCGCTTGAACAATCGCTTCACTGGCAAGCTGAATTCGTTGGTTGAGTGTGTCGTTGAACCTTCGTGTTTCATCGGCAAGATCACGGCGAACAATTTCACGTAGCGTGTTGCCCAACTCATTGGCTTGTTTGAGCATGGTTCGTGCGGTCTTCTCAGCGGTTACCATTGACTCACCGACAATCCCTGAGTGTCGAATGTGTTTGAAGGTTTAGCCGAATTCGACCTTCGTTGAGGGATATCTCGTACTCATTCAGATAAGCGAAAAACGGCTCATTGATGCTGATTTGACATCGAAACAACATATACTGTAATGAAACAACAACGGTTAGGTGAACCAATGAGCAATCGTTCGAGTCTCTTGTCTGAACTTTATCAGGCACGTCTTGAAGACCTCAAGGAGATTGCTTCGGCGTATGGTTTGGCGAAAAATGGCTCCGTAGAGTATCTCCGGGCTCAATTGATTCGTGACCTTATCCTACCAGAGTGGTATTTGACCTTGGATGGTCTCAAAAACATCCTCAACAGTGATCTTGGCGACCTCCTTGGCGTTTTTGGAATCAAGAAAACTGGTTCACTACGAACCCGCCGCCAACGTCTTTACCTGCACCTCAACCACGATCCAAAACAACTCAAGGAAGAGAACCTCGATAAGATGACCAAAGAGGAACTTCACGCATTGTGCAAAGCCTTGGAACTTCCACGTTCAGGGAACCGTCAAACACTCCTCATTCGTGTCGCAGGCGTTCTATCCGCCCAGCACAAGAATTGGGGTACAATCAAACGGTCTCTCAAGAGAGGTGGTGGCTCAGTCACGATTCCAACACCCGGAGACTCTGGCCAAGAAGAAATCGAGTCGGCTTCAATCGAAGAAGAAGTTGAGAGCTTCGTTACCGAGCATCCCGAAGGATGGACCTTCGAAGATGAGTCAGAGTTAATGGAATCCATAGATAGCGGCGGTATTGACACCTCGCTTTCCGAAGTAGCGGCTTCTATAGAGGAGACCCTTGTCTCCCATCGAAAAGAAATCGAGCAACCTGTACCTCCAATGTTGCAGGAGCTTTCTTCCGAAGAGCCGACGTTGGAAGAAGAGGCAGCCTTGTTGGAAATCTCATCTCGAAGAGCAGAGGTTGAGGCGGCAGCTCGTGACTACCTTTTGGTAGGAAGTACGACCGACATGGAGGACATGAACACGTTCATCTCAAGTCTCTCCAATCACGGCTTTGCCGTCGAGTTAGCACGAGTGCAGGATGCAATTAGGACCATCATTATGGAAACAGCCTACCGCTCTGAGCAAGAACAGAATGCACTTTCCAGTAAGCCAGGTTCATGGTCTGAACGTGAAGCGATTCGAATGTTTGAACAAATGCGTCCACAACTTCGGGAGAGGATTCCAGAATGTGTTGCTGGACGACGAGGAAATCTTGTTCATGCACGAATGGAGTTTGAAGATGAGGCACGAACGCTCTGTCTCGATTTGAGAAGTCCAGCCGTTTCGGGCCGTCTTCACGCCTTGTTCGATCTTCATCTCGAAATCAGTGAGGCAGAGGAACTGCAAGACCCGTCGGCTGCACGACGCAACCGTATGTTACGTATCTTGTATCATGGTGCAGTCCATTTGCCCGATGATGTGCGTCGGACCATCGAACGTCTTGAAAGAAATCTTCCTTCGTTCGAATCCCTTGTAGAAACCGTTCTTGAGAGCAGTGAAGGCGACTTCTCTGAGGCCCAACAAAGCCTCATCATTCGTTTCCTTGAGTCGAAGGGCTATCTTGTCAACACATCGGAATTACGTCCACGTGTCCTAGCATGTGCAGGTATTGTTGGTACAGAGTTGGGATATCTTACACCAAATCAAATTCCACGATTGGCTCCAGGAATCCTTGTCAGTGATGAGCACGTCGATGCTATTGTTGCTGAATTGAAATCCCTTGCTGCAACATTCAAGCCTCAGCAGGTAGAGGAAGAAGAACCAGAAATGCAACTCGCAGAATCCGTTGCTGATGCATCAGATCGAGTCGGTGGCGTGCGTGGCCAGATTGACCGAGTCGATGCGTTACTCTCTCGGCTTCGGTTGCAAGACGGTCAATGATGGCTCTGAGCGTAGAAGTTCTGAATCACTGTGGTGACTGACTGAATGTCTGTGATGTCTCGAGCGATGAGATCTTCGATGATTTGTTGACGCTGTTGAACGTGCTTTTCAAAGACATCAGGCGTTACACCAGCTGCTTTGCAGATAACTTCCCTGAGATTGGATGGAATACCTGTTTCTTCGATTTGATCCGTTGCAGCATTGTACTTCCAAATCGTGTTCAATCGAGGCTTCGATCCTTCCATACCAGCGATTTCAGCAACTTCTGTAATCTTTCGAGCCGTCTTCCCATTGACGTGGAGTCGTGCTTGAATGATGATGAGGTCGAGACCAGTCAACATGATTGGTGGTACGTTCATAGGCGGATTGATCATTCTCGTGACGGTTTCCTGGGCAGTGTTGGCGTGCAGGCTACCAAAGGAACCATCGTGACCAGTGTTCATGGCTGTCAAAAGCGTTGCAGCCTCAGGTCCACGAACTTCTCCCACAATGATACGGTCTGGACGCATACGTAGACTCGATTTCAAACAATCGTTCATGTCGACTTCTGGTGTTCCATCTGGACGTTCTCGTCGTGTTTCCATTCGCAACCAATGGTCGTGATAGACTTGCAATTCAGCGGTATCTTCGACCGTTAGAAGACGGCGGTGCCATGGGATGTACATTCCAAGACAGTTGAGCGTCGTTGTCTTACCAGAACCTGTTCCGCCAGCAATCACAAAGTTCGCTGGCCGGCTATCGAGCCCTTCAATCCAGACCCACATCATGGCAGCAAGACGTGAGTTGACCGTTCCAAACTTGACCAAGTCAATCATCGTCAATGGGTCTTCCTTGAATTTTCGAATGGTCAATGTTGGGCCATCTGGTGATACAGGCGGAATGGTACCGTTGACACGGGATCCATCAGGTAGTCGACCATCGAAAATAGGGACCATTCCCGGACCATCACCAAGAGGTACGTTCGTGAATGCAGCAATGTTCTTGGCAATTTGAAGGCCAGCCTCATCGTTGATCCAAACATTCGTACGGCACATGCCATGTTTTCGATGAGCAACTTTGACACACTGTGTTCCACCATTGTACATGACTTCTTCCAGATTGTCGTCCTCAAACAAGACAGCAAGGTCTCCGTGGGGATTTGGTGCTACTGAGCCTTCGACATGGTAAATCGGGGAAGGATGGTTTGATTCGGTGTAGATTGTGACATTTCCGTATTGTTCGAGAATTTGTTCAGACATTGTTCAGCCTCCAATGAGTTTTGTTGCACCTAGGAATATGAACATCGACATGGCCATCCAGCCAGGAACGAACCACATGGTGTCTCGCATGCGGCCAAGCATTCGACCAGAAACTGCGACACCGACGGCACTTGCGGCAGCAAAGAACAAACTAAACGTCGAGAGGAAGCCTCCAATCTGGAAGCCGGATGAAGCAGGTGTGAAGAGACCCACAAGGAATCCGATGAGGCCTGGAAGGCCGATGCAAACGAACAGTACAATGAGGATTCCTCTGCCTTGAAGTTCTGACTCTCGCTTGTTCATGAGATCGTTCAAACGCTCGTAATCCATAGAGAGATTCATCAAAATTTCTTGGAGAGGAGCGTTTTGTTCAATCGCCGTCTCCAGAAGATGCATGACACGTTGAACTTGTGACGAGCGAGACTTTGTAGCAAAACTCGAGAGTGCAGCATCGAACGATGAGGAGTGACTCTCCTTGAGCGTTTCAACAAGGAGTGGGCCAAGTGGTGCGGGCGCAGTCTTCGCCTGGTGTTGCATGGCTTCCTGAATACCAAGCCCTGCTCCTACTTCATCGGACAATCCTTCCAAAAAGGAGGGTAGTGCGTTTTCGATTTTACGTCGTCGTATACGCTCACGGATAGGAGGTATGCCTCCGCCAATCATGGCGAGTCCAACGACACCAAGCATCAGCATCAGTGGCTGATTATTGAATGATTCAAGGAAACGGAAGAGCATGATATCACAATCCAGGGTCCTTTGTGTGGGTCTTAAGACCAATCATGATCATAGCGAAGAGGGTCAGGAATAGACCGATGTTGACAACAACGTCGATGGTTGATTGCTCTGGCATGCTGAAGAACGAACCCATGTCTCCAACAAGCTGTGGAAACAATCCGAGAACTGCGAGAATAATCGGACCAATCATACCGATGGAGAGCAATGATTCTGGAACGCCACTCAAATCTTCAATGTATTTCTTGACGTCTTCAGTACGTTCTTCCTCCATTCGAGAACCTTGCTTTTTGAGCGTCTCGATGATGTCTGTATTCTGTGTAATGTTCATGTGCATGATGTTGAGCAAACGTCGGTATCCTTCAGTTTCGACCTTACCCATCAGGGCTTTGATCTCCTTTGCAAGAGGGCGACCTCCTTTTCGCACTTTGTCCATCATGTTCTTGAAATCCTCAGAAATGATGCCATATCCGCCTTGAGATATGCTGTGAACGGTTGCTTCCAAACCAATGCCAGAAGACATGAGGACATCCATGGCACGAATCACGTAAAGGACTTCACGCTTTTCGTCAAGTTTCCTCATCTTCAACACCTCAAATAACGTCTTCAATCAGTTCGAAAACAAATTTCTCAGTTGATCCTTCGTATTCCAGCGATGCGAAAATTACCTTTACATCGCGTTCTTCGAAAGGATCGTGAATGAACGGTTGACCTGTACGGAACATCTTCAAGATTTTCTTGTAATCGTCAATCGACAGGATTCCGCGCACCGTATAGATCGTGGATTCAGCACCTTCATCATGGAGATTATCCCCTTCTCCACCACGAATAATGGTACGTGTGAGACGTCGTGCAATTTTCACATCAATGTCCGCATTCGGAATGCGAATCCAATCTGCAGAACCTGTTCCAGTTGCCGGTCGAATGAAGAAATCCATACCTGCCATATTGACCCCTATGCTGTTGAGGGTGGAGGCAAGATTTGAATGTAATGGAACAATTTGTTCACGCTACAATCTTGAACCAACCAAATCGCGGATCATGCAATCCACCAGCGTCGCTCATGCTATCCAACTCTGCTTCGGAGTGTTCACTCGTGAACAATCCGAAGCAGAGTTGGAT
>JAAXIR010000213.1:0-643 GCA_012270265.1 Candidatus Poseidoniales archaeon | reverse complement strand
CCTTCTCCATTGTCCATCGCTTGAATGCATTCAAGGATGACCGCTTGGAGATCCACTCCTCCAGCATTTGCGTCTGCATCATCGCCTGAGTCAGGATCTGGGAGGTTCAATGTTGGAGGTGCTGTGGTGGCTGCAGCCATCTTTCCTTCGGCAATGTCGAGCGCTTGCATGACGTTGAGCCGATAACCTTCTGTATCGATTTGCCCGTAGTGTGTTTGAGCAGAAAGAAGTCCGTCAACCATCTCAGGCCGAATACCTTCTTTCATCATCGCTTCTTTGGTCGGTTCACAGTTCAGTGATTTCTGATGTTGATCGAGACGCTCCAGCGTTGCAGCACATGCTCGAACCAACCAAGAAGCATAGCGCTCTCGTGTGACGACTGCGGCTTCCTCTGGTCGAAGCGATGTGTAGACAGCGCCCTCATCGGTCTGGTACCAGCGAGCCTTCGCAGTCATGCTGAGCAGAACTGGTTCTCCAGAATCGACCTTGTCGAGCAACTGGACAACGAATTCTCGCATGGACTCCGACGCATATTCGCCAACAGAGAAGTAGTGAAGGCCTGAAGGGTCACGCAACTGGCCTTGGTACATTTGAGAACCATTGCTTGTTTCGCGCAATTCGAGACGTTCTACAAGCCCAGAAA
>JAAXIR010000248.1 GCA_012270265.1 Candidatus Poseidoniales archaeon | reverse complement strand
GTATCCCAGGTCCTGCTGAACTCAAGATGGCTGATACGGTGGCTTGGAAAGACGGCATCGTCGATCGACTCAACAAAGGTGTTGAAGCTCTGCTGAAGAATGCGGGTGTTGAACTCATCAATGGATGGGCGGAATTCCAAGATGCAAAGACCGTCAAGATCGGTAAGGGCAAAGACGCACTCCTCATTCAAGCAGAGAATGTTATTCTTGCGAACGGTTCGATTCCTATCGAACTCCCATTCATGAAGTACGGTGAACATGTCATCTCTTCCAAGGAGGCACTCTCGCTCCAAGAACTACCAAAGCGAATCGCTGTCGTTGGAGGCGGGTACATCGGTCTCGAACTTGGCATCACCTTCCGCATGCTCGGTAGTGAAGTCACGGTTGTTGAAGCCATGGATTCGGTCCTACCAATTTTCGACAAGGAGCTTCGACGTCCGCTTGAAATTGCCATTAAGAAACAGAAGATTACTGTCCATACCAAGGTCTTCGCCAAAGGCATTGAAGAAAACAAGGATGGAAGTGTCGATCTTCTTTACACGCCAAAAGACGCAGAGGAAGGTACGGAACCAGAGCGACTCACCGTTGACAAAGTTCTCGTCACTGTTGGACGAAGACCGATGAGTGCCGCACTCGCACCGACAGGTGTTGCTCTCGATGAGCGAGGATTCGTCAAAGTCAACAACAAGTGTGAAACAAACATGAAGGGCGTTTATGCGATTGGAGATGTTTGTGATTGGGGCGAAATGCTTGCACACGTTGCTTCCTTCCAGGGTGAAATGGTTGCTGAGATTCTTGCTGGTCACAACCGAGCATATGAGCCTGCAGCAGTTCCTGCGATTGTCTTCACAGAACCTGAAGTTGTCTCCGTCGGCCTCTCACCGGATGAAGCAAAGGCTGCAGGACATCCGGTCATAACCGGTAAGTTCCCATTGGCTGCAAACGGCCGTGCATTGACGCAAGAGGCTGAGAAGACTGCAGGATTCATTCGTGTTACAGCCCGAGAAGACGATCATCGAATTCTCGGGATTCAGGGTGTGGGGACCCACATCAGTGAACTTGTTGGAGAATGGACACTTGCTATCGAAATGGGTGCCCTGCTCGAGGACATTGCACACACCATCCACGCTCATCCGACCATGACGGAAATGACGCATGAGGGCGTTTTAGCAACACTCGGCCATGCGATTCACTCGATGTGAGTTGTGTACATTCTCTACTCGGCGAGGGTAAGAGGTGTAATACCCTCTAGAATCGTTAACAAATTGTTGTATAGTCTTGACCATTCCATAACTTGAGGCTGACGTACGTATGTCCGATTTGTTGGTACAGTTGGAAACGCTTGCTACAGGCATACGCACCGATTCCAACCACGTAGACGAGTCAAAAATGCATGGCAAAATATGTCTACTATCACTCAAATTCGATTCGAACAACATCGATGTTGCAAAGCAACTCACGACTGAGGGAATGAGTTTATTGGAACGAGTTGCATTCATCAGAGAGTTAAGCAAAACAGTTGGCGCCGAGATTTTCGAATTTTCAACATGTAACAGGGTCCTTTTCGTCGGCTTCGATGTAAATCCAACAACCCTTGCAGCCGGTATTTCAAACGTGACCAAACTCGAAGACATCCCATTCCAGACGATGACAGGGTCTGATGCTTGGAGGCATCTCGTGAAAATCTGTAGCGGATTGGATTCATTTATCGTCGGGGAATTGCAGGTCATGTCACAACTCCGCTCGTCCATCAATATTCACAGAGACTATGATCTCATTCGCACATTCAATCTTGGTTTCTTTGAACACATTATTTCGGCAACTCGTATCATTCGCAAGGAACTGGGCTATACGAGTTCCACCGAATCGATGCTCAATCTAGCAACTAACTCGCTCGAGCATATTCTGTCGCAAAAAGGGGATGTACAGTCCGTTGTTTTGGGCTTTGGCGATATGGGAATCAAAGCTGTTGAAACACTCCAAACCTTGGGTCAAACCAACATTACAGTAGTCTCACGGAACCCTTCCGAATCTGCCAAACGTGATCCTTCAAAAGCAGAACGATGTACATTGATTTCTTACAGTGAAATGAATGAGGCACCTGTAGAAGCCGATATCGTCATTTCAACAATGCGATGTTCAACTCCGGCATACAATGAAAACAATCTGCTTCCAATTTCAGGTCAGGCGACAATCCTCGATTTCTCATGGCCACCATCCATCACAGAGGATGGAGTTTCCCCCGAGCATGTTTTGCTCGGAATGAAGCACTGGATTCAAGTCGCACGTAATATCGACCATTCTGAATACACAAAACTGATGCAGAAAGGAAACAAACTCATCGATAAGATTCAGGACCGTTACATGGAATCTCTCACTAACAAAAACGAGGCCAAGTTCCGAGCGTTCATCTATGTTTACATGGAGAATCTTTCTGAATCTTGGGAGAGTTCCTCATCTGCAAATGAGAAAGAAATTCCACAGCTCGGGGCATTCGCTCGAGAGATTGCAACTTGGATCTGTCAACAGAACAGTTCGTTCTATCTCTCTGAATTAACAAACTACGTCAACAATACGAACCGTAGTTTGAACAGCAACCTACTGGCAGAAGTATCACAGGATGTTGACACATCCATTCGCAGGTTGGCAACCATTGCTTGAATTGG
>JAAXIR010000043.1 GCA_012270265.1 Candidatus Poseidoniales archaeon | reverse complement strand
ACACCATCAACCGCTGGAATGCGATGATGATGGTCACTCGGGCCAACAAATACGTGGATGGTATTGGCGGTCACATCTCCACCTATGCATCTGCATCCCACCTCTGGGAAGTTGGACTGAACCACTTCTATCGAGGAAAAGATGGCGATGGCTGGGGCGATCACGTCTATTGGCAAGGACATGCTTCCCCCGGAATCTATGCTCGTGCTTGGCTTGAAGGTCGCTTGAGCGATGAGAACGTCCACAATTTCCGTCAAGAGGTTGGAGGTGCTGGACTCTCATCCTATCCGCATCCAAGACTGATGCCTGATTTCTGGGAATATCCGAGTGTTTCAATGGGTCTTGGTGCCATGACCGCCATCCATCAAGCACGATTCAATCGTTATCTTCACCACCGAGGCTTGGCGGATACTACGCTTTCTCGCGTTTGGTACACGATGGGCGATGGTGAGTCCGATGAGCCAGAGTCGCTTTCTGAGTTGGCGCTTGCAGCTCGTGAAGGACTGGACAACATCGTCATGACCATGAACTGCAACCTACAACGATTGGATGGACCTGTTCGTGGAAATTCGAAGATTGTTCAAGAACTTGAAGGTCGATTCAGAGGAGCTGGTTGGAATGTCATCAAGGTCCTATGGGGTTCTTCATGGGATGCGCTCTTTGCAAAGGATACGAGCGGAACGCTCGCTAAGCGTCTTGCTGATCTCGTCGATGGAGATGAGCAACGATTGTTTACGGCCGAAGGGGCCATCATTCGCAAGGAATTGTTTGCAGGTGAGGAACTGACGGCCATGGTCGCTGACTATTCCGATGAAGAACTTGAAGCGCTGACCGAAGATCTCGGCGGTCATGATTTCCTCAAGATTCACGCTGCCTATGCAGCAGCATGCGCCCACAAGGGACAACCAACGGTCATTCTTGCTCGCACCATCAAGGGGTACGGACTTGGTCCTGCTTTTGCAGGTCGTAACACAACGCACCAGAGAAAGAAGGCCGATGAAAACGATTTGCGTTTGATTCGAGATGCGATGGGTCTTGATTTTACAGATGAGGATTTGGAAAAACTTCCTTTCATTCATCCAAACGATGTCCCAGATGTTGTCGCATATGCAAAGAAGCGACGTGCTGCAATGAAAGGCCCAATGCCGGAACGACGTGTTCCTGAAATGAATCTCACGCTGCCTGAGGATGCAGGGTATGCAGAATTTGACGATGGAACAAAAGGAACATCGCAAGTTTCGACGACAATGGCATTCGTTCGCTTGATGCGCGGATTGATGAAAACCAAGGAATTCGGAGAACGTGTTGTTCCATTGATTCCGGATGAGGCGAGAACGTTCGGTATGGATCCTTTGTTCTCTGAATTTGGAATTTATCATCCAGAAGGTCAATTGTACAAGCCTGTTGATCACAAGGTGTTGATGAAGTACAAGGAATCTGCAAAAGGGCAGATTCTCGAGGAGGGTATCAATGAAGCAGGTGCGCTTTCATCGTTTATCGCTGCTGCAACATCGTATGCAACACAAGGTTCCCCAACCATCCCGTTCTACATCTTTTACTCGATGTTTGGATTCCAGCGTGTTGCTGATTTGATTTGGTCTGCTGCAGATTCCCGCGCACGAGGCTTCCTCATTGGTGCTACTTCTGGACGAACGACGCTCAATGGTGAAGGCTTGCAACATCAAGACGGCCATTCGCTTCTGATGGCGCATTCCAATCCAGCGGTTCGAGCGTACGACCCAGCCTTTGCTTTCGAACTCTCGACCATCATCAAGCAAGGCATTGTTGAGATGTGTGAGCAAGATGGCGATGTCATCTACTATCTTGCTGTCTACAATGAGAACTACCCAATGCCTGCGAAACCGAAGGATTGTGAAGAAGGCATTCTCAAGGGATTGTACAAACTTCGCGATGCTCCAGCTGGCGATGGACCCGTTGTTCGCTTGATTGGATCTGGACCAATCATGCTCCAAGTATTGGATGCCGTTGAGAAGTTGGAAACCTTTGGAGTACGCTCTGAGATTTGGTCGGCAACGTCCTATGGTGAGTTGCGGCGTGAAGGAATGGATGTGTCTCGGTGGAACAGATTGCACCCAGGAGAAGCGATGAAATCGACATGGGTCGAGCAACAATTTGGTGAAGGCGCTTCACCGATTATCGCCGTATCGGACAACGTTGCTGCTGTTCCTGAAATGATCCGCGAGTGGGTACATGCACCGTATACCGTTCTTGGAACAGATGGTTTTGGCCGGTCAGACACTCGTCCTGCGCTTCGTCGCTTCTTTGAGATCGATGGTGAGGCCGTTGCTCTTGCAGCACTCTCATCGTTGGTACGAGAAGGCCAAATGGATGCTTCTGTATACGCCGATGCAATGTCGAAATTTGAGGTTTCAACCGATCGAAACGACATCACAAGCCTCTGATTGGTGGCGTCCACGTTCCGTTGCTTCTTGCATGATCGAGGATGTGCCAGTAGATTGTATCGAGTTCAACTGTTGGATCTTCAACATGATTCATTTCGTCGATCGTAAGGGGTTTTGACAATCGCTTCCATGCAGCTTTGGCATTCCAACGTAAGACTGGAATATGCTGGGCAGGGCCACATGTTGGAAGCGTCCAACGTGTCTTCCATGCTCGTTCAATGAGGGATGTTGTTTGGAGAACATCGTTGGTGGTTTTCCACGAGTTTCCTTTACCGTATTTCTTGTTGACCAACCATGACGGATTGATTGAGGAATCAACACGAAATCCTTGTTGTTCAAGGACAGAGAACATCCAAGGTGCTACGTAGCCAGCGGGAGCACGAAACCACTTTTTGAAATGGTTTGGAAAATGGTGTTCAAGAAGCCGAATGGATTCGGCTAGGTCGGCTGAAAATCCCTCGACATCTTCCTCCCATGCGGACCAACTTCGATGGTGCAACCCATGACATCCGATGGAAATCCGTTCATTGTACGATTCAATCAAGGATTGCATCATTTTCACGAAATCATCAGATGCGCACTGGTCGGCAATCACGAACAGTGTGACAGGAAGATTGTGGGTGCTCATCCAAGCATCGAACCCACCAATACCTTCTCGAAATTGCTCTGAAACATCCGGTAACGAGGGGTTAGGTTTCGAGCGAGTTGGATGTCCTTGATTCGAAGGAACGTGACGAAGATCATCCGTATCGACGGTCAACCACGTTCTTCGCACACCCTTCACATCCGGGGCAAATCGATAACGTGGATTTTGTGAAGGACCGTTTTGTTGTTCAATTCGATGCCAATGAATTCGTCAATGATTTGACCGTTCCACCGTTGACAGATTCGTTCTGCTGTCACAAGACCTGCCTCGTTTCGAGGATGGACTGTGATTTCAACTCTGAACACCGATCCTCTTGATTCAAGCCATCCGAGCACAGCATCGACTGCATTCGAAGCAATGCGTCGGTTGCGGAATCCTTTGCGAACCCAGTAGCCAAGGTTGTAATTCGAATGAACCAATTGCATTTCATCTCCAAGGCCGATCAATCCGATGAAGGTGTTTCCATCATCATGAATCGACCAAAAGTGGACACGGTCCGCGTTTGAGAGATGTTCCAGATCGTGCAACATGTCTGCGAGTTGGCGCGTGATGTCTTCATCGCTTCGTAGCCAAGGCAAGGCAGCCTTTGCCGACTCGGGGTCTTCCGTGTACGCCTCAATCACCATCGGTAGGATGGCTTTGGAAACGGGACGTAGAGAATATCCTCCCTCCAAGTCTGGAAGCTTCGGCGTTTCTGGCATGTGGCATACCTCAGGCGGACAAATGGGTGATGGCGTTCATCACGTTCTCATCGTTTGGATGGACACGTCGCGCCATTTCAAGCATCCAATTGAGATGTTCGGCACGTCCGGCTTGTTGTAGAATAAGGCCGATGTGGTACAACAAGGAAACATCGTCACCAAGGCGAGGGCCGAGCGCATCGATGTTGTGTTCTGCTTCAGCGATGCGTCCTGCTCGGACCAATCCAAGCGACTCAACAACGATTCGATGCACTTCTCGAGGATCCATTGGTTCTCCAGCAGGCCATGGCCAGATGCGCGTACTCGTTGGCACATCAGGGGTAACAACGTCTTCCTCTGCAGGCTGTTCGATTGTCGATTCGACATCATCGTCTTCAGGGAGTTCGGGAACTGCATCGTCTTCAGGGAGTTCTGGTGCCTCAGATTCTTCTGGCAACTCTGGAACAGGCTCTTCCTCAGGTAGTTCTGGAACCTGTGGTTCATCCTCTTCAATATCGTCAGGAATGTCAGGAACGGTGAGTTCTCCTGGTGGAAGGGGGAGGTCTTCTTCGGTCTCAGGAAGTTCTGGTATGGCATTCGGGTCAGGACCAACAGTTCCTGTAAAGTCGACATCGTTCTCGTCATCAGCCGTTTGAATCAATTGTCCTTGGCCGGTGTGCACTGGTTCCGCAACCTCATCGAGCGGGTTTGCATCTGGAAGCTCAAATCGTTCTTCAATATCGGGCGCATCATCGGTGGTCAGCTCAACCTCTTCACGAGTTTCGAACTCAACCGTTTCCGACAAGGTGGGGCCTTCACTATCAATGAATGAGAACCCATCACTGGACAATGGGTCATCGTATTGATCGACTTCGATGGTGACATCTTCGAGGTCAAGGACTGCCTCGACAGCGAACTCTTCCTCATCCTCGTTGTCCTCGCTGTCCATGAGCGTTGAGAGGAGGTCGTTTTGAACATCGGACGCAACCTCAAGGTGCTGATCGCGTGCTGGCTTGTTCAGGTCGTAATAGCACTGTACGCATGTTGTTGCGTTAGGTTCGTTTTGTGCACCGCAAAATGGGCAAGGATTTCCCTCCTCAACACCATCCTTTTTGCGCTTCCAAAACATGGTCTCGCCTACTTTCTCGGTAGGCACTTGTGGTTTAAGCATCACCATTCCATGGACGACGAACGCATCATTCGCCATAGTCTGAAATGATGGCAACCATTGGAGAAGGCATGGGCGAGCGAGGAAAGGTTCGACGTATGGACAGTTCCTCCTCAGCGATGGATGTTGAACCTGAGGGTGAAGATGGAGGCATCTGGCGTCGAGGACAAGACCACTTCCGCCATTTCACATCGCTTCTTGAAGATGAGTTGGAGGAAGAAACATCAATGATTCAGGAACGTTGGTCATCGTGGTCGCATCATCGATTGCAAGCATCAGGACTCGCTCTCCTGGGATTGAAAGGCCGGACCAATGGAACGCTGTTTGGTGAGGACATCTTGGTGTTTGAACATCCTGACCGACAACATCTCGGGCAACACCGTTTCACACATGGCGATATTGTCGTCATCAGCCGCTCAAAACCAATTGGTGAGAAAACCATCGAAGGGATTGTCCTTGAACGTGGACCAACGCGTCTTCGAGTGGTTGTTTCGCAACGACCGAAAGATCTCAGAAAAGGTACATGGAGACTTGATCGGGGTGCGAATCGAGTTGCGCATGACCGTATGCAGGAAGCGCTCGAAATGTTCCATTCGGTTGAAGGTGATCGAGGTACAATCCTGCGCGATGTCATTCTTGGACAAGTTCACGATCCGGAAGACAATGCTTCCATGCCTCCAAAGATTTCAGGCAAATTCAACCGTTCAGAGAGAATTGATGTTGCTCTAAAACCATCCCAAACGGAAGCGATGGATGCAGCCATGAAGCGTCGCGTACCCATCGTCCAAGGTCCACCGGGCACAGGGCAACCCCACACTGCTGGGGCAACACTCGCCCAACTTGCAACGGAGGGGCGTGGACCGATTTTGGCAACAGCAGAATCCAATGTTGCAGTGGACAACTTGCTTGAGGGCTTGTTGGATTTGGGAATTCGAGCTGTTCGAATCGGGCGACCTGTCAAAGTTCGTGAAACATTGCGTATGGCGACGCTTGATGCTCAGATTGAAGATCATCCCAAACAAGACGAGCTTGCCATTATTCGTGATGAAATGGACGAGGTCCATCGAGCCTTGCCCAAGTTGAAGGGTCGCGAAAAAGGACTTGCGCACCGAGACATTCAACACAACAAGAAAGAAATGCGACGCATTGAGAAAGAGATGATTGCCTCCGTATTGGACAATGCACAGGTCATTTGCTCAACCAACATCGGATCAGGACATCGTCTTCTCGAGGGCCGACGTTTCCCCATCGTCTTGATGGATGAAGCAACGCAAGCGGTTGAGCCGAGTGCATTGATTCCCATATCCAAAGGATGCCGTCAACTGATTATGGTCGGTGATCACAAGCAACTCCCACCAACGGTCATCTCGAAGAAAGCAGAGCAAGGCGGATTGGGGCGTTCCTTGTTTGAACGGCTCATCGACGTTGGCATTCAGACACATTTACTCGACGTTCAGTACCGAATGCACCCAGTATTGCGGGAGTTTCCGAGTGCTCGATTCTACGATGACCGTCTGAACGACGGCTGCAACGCGACGGAGCGACCTGCTCCTGCAGGCATCCTATGGCCCGATTGGGACCATCCCTTTGCCTTCATCCCAATTGATGGTGTTGAAGATGAGGAGCAAGAAGGGGGAAGTCGCAGCAACCCAATCGAGGCTGCTCGGATTTACGATTTGGTTCAGGGCTTGTTGGAGCCTGGTGACGTCCTGCCCTCGGATATTGGAATCATCACACCATACAGTGGTCAGGTTCGTGCCCTTTCGGACATCTTCGATAGCAACAAAGAGCGAGAACAAGGAGGTCGGTTTGCAGGTCTCGAAATCAACACTGTGGATGGATATCAGGGTCGAGAAAAGGAGGTCATCATTTTTTCAGCCGTACGTTCAAATCCTGACGGTATCGTTGGATTCCTGAGCGATCAACGCCGGCTCAACGTTGCCATCACGAGAGCAAAACGCGGACTTGTTGTCGTTGGCGACCCACAAACACTGCGTTTCGATTCAACCTGGCGTTCGTGGCTGGATTGGGCCGAGGAACGCGGTCTGTTTGCGTGGCATTTGGTCAATGGCTAACACGCAGGTTCAACAACGAACAGCCATTGGAAGGTACATGGCGGAAAGCCCAGTCACGGTCTACCAAGGCGGAACACTTGCCCAGCAAGTGCTTTCTTCAGCTCCTGAAGGGATGCTGATTGCACCCGTATGGCGCCGAATCGCAGCGTTTGCTATCGACGTCATCGCTATGTCCCTTCTTCTTCAGGTGATGACTCGATTCACGTTCCTCGAGATTCTCATTAGTTGGAACTACCTCACCGAAGGTGCTCGATATGCTGCAACATTTTTCGTAACGTGGGCTCTTTTCTTTGGATCGTTGTGGTTGTATTGGAAATACACAGGACGCGCATATGGCCGATCCCTCGGGCAGCGTGCGTTCCGAATTGCCATCGTGCATGACAATGGGACATTGCTTGAAGTGCACCATTTCGGGCCTCGTGCATTCCACAAGCTACGTTATCTCATCCCCGTTCTTGGATGGTTCTTCGGTTTCCGAGATGTTCTTCGAGCACGCTCAAAGACGGCAGAATACCGCACTTCCATCGATGTGAGCAACCACACAGTCGCAGCAGTAGATTGGTCTCTCCCAAGCGATACGCGCCTGAACTTAAAGTGATGAACCGTCTACGAGGGCTAGGTGAGAGGAATGAGTCAAGAACACTCGGCAACAGCTGGCTCGCTTTCGGTTGTCCTACAAACCGTTCGAATGGAAATCGATGATGACGATGAGGATATCGTCGAAGTCATGCTCAACCTGACCAATGAATCTGCGATTCCGATCGGTGGAATTTCGGCGAACATCAAGACAAGTCTTGGTGCAACTGTTGAACCAACTGAAGGAGTGTCATCCATCGGCCCAGGGCTTACTAGGTCGTTTTCCTTCGCATTCAAACTCAGTGATGGTGACTGGACCTTCTCCCTCTCTGGCCAAGGCCAGTCGCTTTCACTCGGCCCTTACGAAGCGGACTTCGAGTTCCAACAGGTCAAGTCAAGGCAAATTGGTAACGCTGTTGGGTCGAGCCTCTTCTCGGGAGCCTTCGATGCAAATCTTGGAGACTTCGGAAACGTTCAGGAGCGTGAACTTATCGATGCAAGCCAAGTACAGATGTCTTCGTTCTTTGGCGAAAATGCCGAAGGCGGTTCAACGAAAATCAGTGCAGGCACCTTCGGAAACGCCGAGGAGGACGGTCCAAAGACGCCACCTTGGGAGCAAAAGAAGGCCGAAACTCCTGTCGCTGCAGATCCATTGCTCAGTGCCCCAACTCCCGATCCGCTGCTTTCAACGCCAGTCGTGAGTGAGCCTGCTGCTCAGCCTCCTGTTGATCTGTTGACACAAGTTCCACTTGCGCCGGTACAATCCGAGCCTGCTCCATCTCCTCCTTCACCACCAGTTGAACAACCTGCACCGGTTCAAGAAGAACCAGTCGTTCATACAGAAGCGACACCTCCTTCGCTACCGCCGGGCCCCTCAGGCCCCCCAAGTGGTCCACCTTCCGGTCCACCAAGCGGACCACCATCAGGCCCCCCAAGTGGTCCACCGTCCGGTCCACCGTCCGGTCCACCAAGTGGTCCACCTTCTGGACCAGCATCATGTCCCCCTTGCGGCCCTCCGTCAGGACCACCTTCTGGCCCTCCCATCGGCCCTCCGAGTGGTCCACCTTCCGGACCACCAACTGGGCCATCGGGTCCACCAAAAAAGCCAGAATTCTGAGGTTGTTGCATGAGTGATGGATTTGCAATGGAGTTGTGCGGCAATCAAGCCTCATGGCAAATCGTTCCAGAAGGTGTAACATCCATCGATTTGGAACACGTTGGTGCGAAAATTATCGAGAGCGGCTTTGAAGCAGGTGTCCAATCAAGAATGGTGTGGACCTTTACTGGTGAGGCGGATTTGACGTTGTATCCAAGCGGAAAATTGCTTGTGAAAACGGCGGATAAGGAACTTGCAGAAGCGATCGCAGCCAAACACATGTCCATCTGGACCCGTGCGTGATGATATGACAATCATCACCGATGAGCAGGTCGCATACATCAACAACGGTGGCGTCATTGCCTATCCAACGTCAACGCTCCCAGGCTTAGGATGCCTACCGACCAAGAAAGGGCTCGATACACTGTTCGAACTCAAATCTCGGTCGGCCGACAAACCAGTTTCAATCGGTGTCGCTTCCCTCGACCAAGTAGCACACATGGTTGAAATCGATCCACGTATTGTCGAATTCGTTGATGCCTTTCCTCGTGGAGGCCTATCGGTCATCTATCCTGCTCAGCAACTTCTTGATGCTCGGATAGGTGGTCAATCCATCGCTATTCGTGTTTTTGATCATCCATCAGCTCGCGCTCTTGCTTTGGCTGTTGGGCCTGTTACAGCAACGAGTGCGAATGAAGCAGGTGAAGAACCAGCAAACACAGTGGCTGAAGCAGCATCTGAATTGGGTCTTCCTGATGTTGCTGTGGTCGCAGGAAATCGTCAAACAGGCCCCGGAAGCACCTTTGTCAAAATCGACTTTGATTCCGATGAGCCATTGGTAACTATTATCAGAGAAGGCGTTGTACCTTCGCGTGACGTGGTCACTTGGTGGAAGAATCGACACTGAAATATTGGAAAGATGCAGGGCACGTCGCTCGTCGTACACTCGAGGCAATGAAACTTGAGTTAACGCCGGGAAAGACCTTCCATGAAGTCATTGAATCGGCTGAGCGCTACATCCATAGACACGGCGGAAAGCCTGCGTTCCCAGGTACAATTGCTGTTAACGACCTCGCTGCTCATTTCACAACCGACCATGCTGTCAACCAAGTCGAGGGCTGGGATGGTGAGATGGTTCTGCAAAAGGGCGATTGCGTCAAGATTGACTTTGGTGTCCACATTAAAGGCCACATTGCAGACAATGCGCTTACTTTCGAGGTTGGAAACGGTAACGAACATACTGAACAAATCAAAGCAGCCAAAGAGGCCCGTGATGCTGCGATTGAGATGATGCATCCTGGAACGCCATGGTACAAGGTTGGACAAGCTGCTGCTCAACCTTCTCTTGATGCAGGCTTCCAACCCATTCGTAATCTCTGCGGCCATCAACTCAAGCCGTGGGAACTTCATGCTGGTGTTTCTGTCCCATCCTACGCTTGCGGCCCAGACAATCAAGGGTTCAAGGGCGTTGTCGAAGAAGGAGGCATCTATGCTATTGAGCCATTCAACACAACTGGATCCTCTGGCATGATCAAGAATTTAGGGAATCCCAATTCGTCCAACATCTATCGAATTACTGGAATGACAACGTCAAGAAAGGCTCGTGCAAAAGGACAGTTGAAGCCCCTTGGAGCACAAATGGCTCGCAACCTCGAGGAGCGATATTCAACGCTCCCATTTGCAGAGCGTTGGGCATATCCAATGCTTGAGAAACCGTTCCCTGATGCAGACGAGGCATCACGTCAAAGCAAGTGGAGGGCTCTTGTCAAGAAATTGATCAGCATTCGATTCCTTGAGACCTATCACGTTCTTGCTTGCAAGGATGGTGGGAACATATGCCAATTTGAGCACACGGTCCTCGTCACTGATGGTGGCCCAGAAATACTAACCGTCGAGTGAAAGGCCTGCCCAGTTCGAAAAATTGAATGACAGATAACGCATATAAAGGCGAAGTGCATACCATACATCGAACAGGGCTGTGAAGTTCTCGTTGAGTGCATCCCATCCCCTCTCCGTAAGCTCTCACCCTGTTCACCCAATTTTGTTAGATTTTAGCGCAAGCCACGCCCTCTCTACAAACGATTTGTACCACTCGGACTCGATCTTTGAATTTTATTTTCAATTCAAAATAGAGTCGCAGTATCGCGAATAACTTTTTGATTTCATCGTTTTCGCCCGATGTGTTTAAATAATATCTCTGTGGTGGGAAGAATGCGCCCACTACGGGCGTCGGAGGACAAAAATATGCAAAAAGAAAACCGAAACGAAGAAGCTGTCAGCCCGGTTATTGCTACCATCCTTATGGTTGCAATCACTGTTGTACTGGCAGGTGTACTGTACGTCTGGGCATCCCAGCTCGCAGAAGGCAACACTGATGGAGACTTCTCCATGTATGGCTTTGCTGTAACTGACGCTGCAGGAACACCAACAAGCGACTCAGGCGAAGAAATCGTCTACATCGCTATGGACGCTGGTGAAGACCTATCATGGGCAACTGTCATCGTACAGATGTCCGACGGTGGTTCTTACACAGAGTGCACCAACCCTGACCAAGCAGCTGACACTGGCTGTGCAGTCTCTGACAACGGCGACGGTAAGTGGTCGTTCGGAGAAGAAGTCACAATCAGTGAAGGATCCGATGACATCTGCTCAACTGCATGCAGTGTTCAGGTCAAGGTTCTCGACCGTGCGAGCAACAAGCTCATCTACGAGTCGACCGTTACCAGCGTAGCTTGAGTTTACTCGAGTAACACACTGGTGTCGTAACCACACAAATTGATTTTGTGTGAATCCGCCCCCTCATGCGTCCAGGCGCATGGGGGGGCCTTTTTTTATTTTCAATTACGACCATCGATGTGTTGATCCCACATATGGAGCGATGTTCCACGAGCACTTTTCCACATTGCACGAACGAGCTGAACATTCCCGTCAATGACGGCTCCAAGTTGATTCAACAGTGGTATGCGAACATTATACCGTACAGAGAGCCATGATGCGAATACGATGGCTTCTGTCGCAAACAAACCAACGTGCATGGTTGTCAATGTTGCATTGGAGAAATCGATTTCTGCGAATCCAATGGTTGCCCAACGAGCTAACATCGCCACAAGGGCTCCAACGAGAAGAAGTGGTGAGATAAGGTGCATCACAGCCTCTTGGCGTAGTGTAGCTGCAAACCTGCCATGCCTTCGGTTGAACCAGTGCTTTCTCTGCCGGAGTAAATGACGTTGCAGCCCTTGTGCGCGTCGAACCTTCTGACGGGCGTGCTCCTTTCGTTGATGAGGTGCATGATCGATGAAGTATGCATCCGAATCCTGAATGGCTCTCAAACCATTGATTCGAACATTGGTCGCAATCTGGGCATCATCTGCATTGGAACGAACATTCAGTGATTCCACATCGAGCGCTTCTCGCCTCCACATCATGCATGAACCTTCAAGGAACGGTGTGCTGTCAAACTTCGATTCCATGGTTCGAACCATTGAGAACAAGGCCCGATGTTCTGCTTCTTCTGCACGTTGTCCAAGGCGTTTTGGCGAAGCTCCTACACATCCAATGGTCGAATCAGAAAACCAGTGCATGAGTTTGGATGCAGTGTCTGCTTCAAACAAGGCATCAGCATCCGTCATCAAGATTAGATCGGTTGCAATTGTCTGATTGATGTGCTCAAGTGCTTCTTTGACTGCAGCAGTCTTCCCTTCGCGTTGTTCCATTCTGAGCAACGTGTACGATGCAAACGCATCTTGCCCAGTCCAACCTTCAACGATTGAAACCGAAGCATCGGTTGAAGCAGAATCGATGATGACGAGATGAGGATCAAGTCCTTGGCATGTTTCCATCAAATTGTCCAACTTTTGTATGAGCACACTGGCTTCGTTCCATACGGGAAGAAGAATGGTCAAACTTCCAGAATAGCGCTGTTCTGGACGTACAAGCTCTCGTTTCCTCGACATGAAGAGGTCAAGTCCTTGCTTGACATACGGTAGCCCAGCAAGCGCTGTAAACCCGATCTCAAACAGAGCGGGAGAAAACAGCATGAATCATTTGATTCTTGATTCCCTCTTCACTTCTCCGTTCAAATTCATGCTAAACAAGGGGATTTGTCCACAGATGTCAAGTGTTCACAGAATTTCAATCCAATCATGCCGACCGTGGTACATGTTGGACCGATATCGAGTCCAGGTGGCATTCAAACGGTCATTGGAACGCTTTCGTCCAACCCACCCGATGGCTGGACAGTTGAAACGATTGAAAGCCATTCAAGCGGTTCATATCTTTCCAAACTTCAAGCGTACAACAATGCAAAAAACAGACTTGAAGAATTGGCTAATCAGAACAATGACGGCTTGATTGTTCATCTTCATGCAGCATCCGATTATTCCTTTTTGAGAAAACTCCGCCTTGCAGAACACGCCCATCGACACGGTGGAAAGATCGTATTCCACATCCACAGTGGGAACATTGTCTCATGGCTTGGAAAGAAAGATCGTGCAAAGAAATTGAAACAACGACTCGAGAATTGCAAAGCGACCATCGTCTGTCTCTCAGAACGATGGAAAGAACTCATCACTCCATTTTTGGGTAAATGCATCGTATCTCCAAATCCAATCGATCCGATACACTGTGTTGATGCATCTGTTGAACGTGATCCAAATCAAATTCTTCTCCTCGGTCGGAACGATCCTGTCAAAGGTCACGATTTCGCCTTTCAAATCATGAATGAACTCGAACGTCGAGGTTCTGACATGACGCTCCATTGTACTGGAAGAGAAGCAGCACAAGATGGGTCAACAAACATCGTCGCACACGGATGGGTTACGAAAGAGAAAAAGGTAAAACTGTTGCAAGAATCTTCACTCCTTCTCCTTCCATCAGCCTACGAAGGGCAACCCATGGTTGCCCTCGAAGCATTGGC
>JAAXIR010000135.1 GCA_012270265.1 Candidatus Poseidoniales archaeon | reverse complement strand
GCATTGTTTTGGATTGGATTTTGATCATCCATTTGGTATTGCAGCAGGAATGGACAAGCGTGCGGAAGCACTTCGTGGATGGGAATCCATTGGACTTGCATTCTCTGAGATTGGTGGGGTCACTATGCTCGAACAGCAAGGTAATCCAAAACCGAGAATGTTTCGACACGGGGGCGATCGTTCCCTTGTCAATCGAATGGGATTCAACAATCCTGGCAGTGATAAAGTTGCCCAGCAACTTCAACGTTCAGGTCCACAATCAAAGCCGGTATGGGCCAATCTTGGCAAATCCAAATTGACGCCTCTTGAAGAAGCGGCTTCCGACTATTCCACAACGATGCATCGTTTGTGGCCGTACATCGACATTTTCGTTATCAACGTCTCATCCCCGAATACCCCGGGTCTACGTGAATTACAACATTGCTAAAATCTGAAGGGTATTATCACTGCGTGAAATGATGTTAACAAGAATAATACCAAACAACAAGGTCAGCCAAAAAAACCCCTCCTCATCAAAGTAGCACCAGATCTTTCAACCGACGAACTCGATGCCATTGTAGATACAGCCATGGCTTGCGGAATAGATGGAATTGTAGCAACAAACACGACGCTCAATCGACCAAATCAGGAACACAGCGTCTACAAGCAACAAGGTGGTTGTTCTGGTTCACCTCTTCGCCAGCAGAGCACGGACATGATTGCTCACGTCTATGCCTACACGCAAGGAAAACTTCCCATCGTTGGTGTCGGTGGTATCATGAACGCTGAAGATGCTTGGGAGAAAATCATCGCTGGGGCTTCGCTTCTCCAAGCATATGCAGGATTTGTCTTCGAGGGCCCTGGTTTGAAGAAGTCAATCGTTCATGGGTTGCACCGAAAGATGAGGCAGCACAACATTGACTCACTTTCTGAAGCAGTTGGATTGAACCATAGACAGTCATCATGAGCAGATATTGAAATACATCAGTCCAGTCGTGTGAAGTGATACAATGTTGTCGTATCGCAACCGATTGCTTTTGATTGGTGGAGTCGTCACGGTCGCCGTTCTTGGTACAATTTTTCTCCAAGCACCTGCTCCGACATTGACCGTGGACCAATTGATGGAGGATAAGGCAGCTCTAATCGATGAAGAGGTTGCGGTCCGTGGTGAAATTCGAGATGGAAGCATCAATGAGACGACGATGACCTTCGTATTGGAAGGCTCAGAATTTGATCTGCTTATCGACTACTCAAACGCAGGTTCAATCTCCAACGGATTGGGTGACAACCGAACTGTGTATGCAGAGGGAATCTTCCAGTACAAAGATGGAGCGTACGTTGTTGAGGCTGAGACAATCAAGACCTCTTGCCCATCAAAATACGAAGAAGAAGTCGGCGCACCTTCAGCGTGTGATTGAAATAGAGTCAGTTGCAGGCTTTGTTGGGATAGGTGGGGAGCTAGGCGTACCCTGTACCACAAATCGTCTTTATGGTGGGCTGAATGCCTTGGGGCGGCGAAAGCGGCTCATGGGTTCCTGCATGCGGACGTAGATGTCTCGCCCCCACATGATCCGGGTGTTGTGAACCGTTTCCGGAGGGAAACGGGAATCAGATAACCGGGGGAACAGGTCAGGCCGGGAACGGAGCATCCCTACCTGGGGCCATGGGTGCTGTGGGGATTCGGGACGGAGGAAGTGTGTAGATACGGCCTTTGAGTACGAGCGTCCACCCAGGGATTCCCACCTAAATGTCAAACACGACGTCGCTGTACCAACCGGGTCCCTCAAACATAGGCACTTCCGGCCAAGGCGACTCCAGTGTTTGGTTTGCATTTACCTCTGCAACCCTCAAATCCTGACGCGTCACCGCTTTAATCTCCACCTCTTTTTCCACATTGTCGGAATGCACCCAACGAACATGTGCTTGCAGGGAGTGTAAATCCTCGTGTTCCTCTATTTTGATTGAACAATCAACAAGCCATTTCTGTTCGACTTCATCCATAAAGAGAACTTCTTCGAGCCACTTGACGAGGAGTAGTCCATTAACATCATCATGTGTGGGAATTCGAACCGTCCAGACCGATGTGTGGTGAATGGCTTCTGAGGGAATCTCTGTGGCGAGGAGGTAATCCTGCATACCTGCAGTTGTTTCCTCAAACAACCTCGCCTTCGTCGCGGCAAAGGATCGTAGACCAACATCTGCAGTTGTTGGCCTCAACCAAGAACTCATAGAATAACATCATCGTTTTGAAACTTGGAGCGACAAAGCTATCGCTCCAATTCTATCGACAATATCGTCGAGTCGCTAACCAAATCGGTCGGTACGATCAGCGACGAGGATGCACTCACTTGCAGCATTTGCGAGTTGGGCTGTTTCTTCTACCGAAAGGCCGAGTGTGATTGCTGTTGCAACAGCAACAGCAGCGGCATCGATGAGGCACATCCTTTGTCGGATTTCTTCAAGCATGCATTGAACATGAACCGTTTCTTCGTTTCTCGAGTGGATGGTGACACCGTCCTGCCCCTCCAGAATCAACAGATGCTCCCATCCATTTGATTCGAGAAGCATTGATGCTGCTTCGGCACCTGTAGTTGCGCCAAGTCGTCTTCGCATAAGTTCCAACCCTTTCGATTGAAACAAGACCCAATCTACACCTTGAGTACGATGGAGTCCCGTCAGCTTAGGATCTGCAATGATAGGAACATTGTGTTTC
>JAAXIR010000197.1 GCA_012270265.1 Candidatus Poseidoniales archaeon | reverse complement strand
ATCCATCGAGGATGAGTCCTTGACCGTTGGTTCCATTGTACGATGAGGTCCATCGGTCAGGATAACCATCGCTATCGTTGTCATCCGCTGCTGCAATGTTGTACGGGAAGAAATCAGGATTGGTTGCACCGATGGTTCCGTTGTCTCCGTAGCCATCACCGTCCGTATCAGCCCACTGCGTTGTGGCATCTGCGCACTTGGCAGCGCCTAGGTCCAGTCCCCAATTGATTCCACGGATGTTGTTTGCGTCGCTTGCTCCATCACCATCTGAATCAGGACAACCGTTGCGATCTCGGTAGGAGGTTCCGTAGTCGCACGGACAGAAGTCACCGGTTAATGTGTCGGACTCGTTGTCACCAAATCCATCACCGTCGAAGTCCTTGTATTGCCTTGGATTGTATGGGAATTTATCACCCGGACTGGTCTCAACTGCACCAGATAGACCGAAAATAGCATCACAACAATCAACACCGTAGTTATCTCCAACACCATCGCCATCGCGGTCTTGGGATTGCTTCCAATTCTGTTGGAATCGATCGCCGTGAATCCATTGTCCATCGTTGTTCGACCAACCATCCTCATCGTAATCTGGACATCCGAATCGGTCAAAGACGGAACGACCTTTGTTGGTGTCGCACGCATCGATGTCGTCAGCAAAGCCGTCGTGCTCATAGTCATCACAGCCTTGAACAAAGAAGTACGAAATTCCTGCAGCAGCAGGGCAATCGTCGGAAAGTGGACCTGTTGGGTTATCACCGAATCCATCCATGTCGGCATCTTCCCATTGTTCTCCGAGGTTCGGCATGGCATCAATGCGATCGAAGACGAGGTCGCGGTCGGCGTCTGCATAGAATCGCAGCATTTCAACATCCAAATCGAGTGCTTCGTAGAAACCAACCACGATTGTACCGTTCGAATCAACAGAACTGGAGAAGTTGGCATTGGTGAACACGTTCTTCATTTCGTGCGAAGACCAGACGGAACGGTCCTCGCTTCGTCCATCAAGGTGAAGGGTGTTGATTCGCAAGGTGTCCGTTGTTGGCGTTGTTGTCATCAAAAGGACACCTGGTCCATTCGAGGCGAGTCTCCACGCCCCACCAGCCTGTGACAACGGTTGGCCACCGAAAGAGGACCAATGACCCGTACTGTTGCGTTCGTACAAGGCATCCGTTGCGGATTGAACTGCGAAGAGGTGGGTAGAGCCGGGCGGCGGGCATGCGAGGTCGTTCGCCGTTGACGGGCTGAGTTGTTGCAGGGAAACGTTGGACCATGCCCCCGTTGTTGCATTTCGCTCGTGCATGACCAAAACGCCACTCGAATCGAGGGAGAGCAGGACAACGGTGTTGCTCGTATCGATGCACATAGCCAATTGTGATGCTCCGTCACTGAAGTTCGTGAGTGGAGTTGAAACACCGTTGTCGATGTCAAGAATCTGCAATTCGTGAACACTCGAGTTGTTGACGGTTGTTGCAACCAGTGTAGGGCCTGATGGGACCTGCAGTGCAACGTGCTCGATACCCACTGCTTCACCGCTCCCAAGTTCTGTGGCTGTTGACCACGTGCTTCCTGACTTGGTCACTCGCTCGAGTCGATCAAGGCTTGAATCACGGTAGAGGATGTGCATATCTGCGCCATCGAACCACAAGGATGGTGCAGAGGAAAGGTTCGCGTTCGAGAGAATCTCGCTGTTGGACCATCCAGATGCAGTCTCTGTGGAATAATACATCTTCTCGATGGTTGGATGGGAATACACCATGTGCAAATCACCGTTCCCGTCGATGGATGTGGCAGGATAGGTCCCAAAGTCATTGAACGTACGAATCTCTTGATGCAGGGACGTCCATGATGTGGTCGTGTGGTACGTGTATCCACTTACATCGTCTAGAACGGCCAGTTTGGGTTGTCCTGAAGCAGAGACATCGAATTGAAATTGGAACGGCATGGCGTCCGTGGCTAACGTTTCAGTGACCCAAGAGCCACCAGGAGAACCGTCATCAACATGCTCAAGATGAATCAAGGAGTGCGTTGATGAAGCATTGAGAGAAAACATCATGGCAGTCTCACCACGGTTTGATGTGGTCAATTTGAGTCCTGACATCTCACCTTGGAACGTGAATTGGCTCGTATCGAAATCCTGCTTGCTCACGGTGATCATATCGACACCATAGGCCGTGCCTCGAGTTGCATTTCGTGTCGAATACACGAATTCGATTGCACCATCTGCATTCGAGTCAAAGCCTCCTAGCGTCACAAGACCAAGATGGTCCGATGGAGTTCCCGTTCGTATGGTTTCAACGGCTGATGCGAACCCATCTGCTGATCCAAGATACAAATTGATCTGACCAGATGGAGTGAAACTTGTCCCTGAACCGATGAACGTGTCAGCATAACCATCGTCGTTCACATCACCAGCAGAAGCAAACGTCCAGCCGAAGCGTTCGTTACCCTCTCCTTGACTGGTCCAGTCAGGGGTTTCTGAGAAGTTCTCAGATGTGTTACCCATGAACATGTGAACTGTACCGCTGTACAATGGAGCTCCAGTAGGAGAGAATTCTTGGACAAGTAGTTCATCCATTCCATCGTTGTTGATATCATCGATAATTTCGACAACGGTTCCAAACAACTGTCCGGTAGCCAAACGTTGAATGCTTTTGTCGGAACTTGATGAGAGCCCATCAACAGATCCGTAAAAGACCTCAATGGCAG